>CALIIC010000094.1 GCA_938020445.1 uncultured Flavobacteriaceae bacterium
TATCCAAAAAAGGAGGAGATAGACTGTCCTACCTGATTTCGTACAGGAGTAATACCTCTGAAATTCCCTACGTCAAAAAATTCGATTCCGGGAGCCAAAGCGGTAATTTCATTGTTCAAGAACGATGTTGTAAGGGTTACATCAAAGGTCAAATCTTCTGTGATGTTTCCTTTTCCGTTGATCAAGACATCCACACCACTGTTTAACATACTCGCAATGTTAACGGCAGGAGCCGAAGCGTAGTTACCCGTTACAGCGGCCAAAGGCACTTGGTACAATAAATCATCGGTTTCTTTCTTCCACCAGTCAAATTCGATACCTAGCTTGTCGTTGAACAATTTCAGGTCAAAACCAACATTGGTCGTTGTACTGGTTTCCCATTTTGCATCCGGGTTTCCGATTCTGCTTTGCGCAAAACCTTCGTCTGCACCACTATTTTGCCCTTGAACTGGATAAAAAGTATTTCCTCTGTCAGAAGCAAATAATGAAAACTGGTTGTTGGCATCAACATTCTGGTCGTTACCCATTTGTCCCCAACCTGCACGTACTTTGAAATCGGAAATCAAATCTTGGTTCTGTAAGAAAGGCTCATCTATCACCCTCCAAGCAGCAGAGAATGCTGGGAACGTACCAAATCTACTGTTCGAACCAAACTTGGAAGATCCGTCTCGACGTACAATGGCACTTATATAGTATTTCTCATCGAAATTGTACTTGATTTGACCAAAAAGTGAATAATAATTTGAACCCTTGAATTGGAAACTATTCACATTTGGGCTCTGTACAACACTCAAGTTTTGAAAATCTAAATCGGTGGAGAAGGGGTTGATTCCATTACCACTTATTTGTCGTCCAGAACCTGTATTCAAGGCTTCGATACCTCCAAGAGCAAATACCTTGTGCTTGCCGAATAACTTTTCATAGGTAACCGTATTGGTAAACGTCCAAGCAAAGAAGTAACCACTTCCTTCAGAAAAGGAGTTACTAGCTTCTGGCTCCGAATCTCCTAAATATCTAAAGTTGTAATCCACAAAATGGAAATTCCCATAATTTCCTCCTAAGCTAGACCGTAGGGTAAGGCCATCTGCTGGTTTCACATTTATATAAAGATTTCCGTAACCACCAATGTTGTAGCTTCTGTCATCTCCATTGTTTCGTACCAATCGTCTGACCGGGTTACGCGGGTTGTTAAAACCGGCAGCCCTTGTACTGGCATAACTGCCAAACTCATCAAAGACAGGAAGAATGGTCGGCATACGATAGGCAGATAGTACTTCAGACTCTTGAAGTGCTACATTCACACCACCTCCGCCACCGGCAAGTCCTCTTACAGAGCGATAAGTCGTTTGGAAATTCTCTCCGATACTCAACCAAGGAGCAATATCCCATTCAGAGTTAAAACGAGCCGTGTACCGAGCGAATTCTTGCTCCAAAACGATACCGGACTGATTCTGGGCAGAAATTCCCATATAATAACGACCGCTCTCGTTACCACCATCAAAACCTAGGGTAAACCTACTTAAGGGAGCTGTTCTGGTAATCTCTTTGTACCAGTTGGTTCCCGCTAAATTTGGTCTAATCAAGAAAACCGCCTCAGGGTTTGCTTCAAAATTGGCTTGGATTTCTGCTAAATTAATATCAGCAGCCGAAACCCCATTTTGACCATCTGCATGTAAAAAGTCTGGAAAGGTAGGCGTCGCATTGCTACCATACTGTGGATGTGAATATTCAACAGGCGTACCGTTTGCAGCGGCATTGTTCTCATAACCAATATGAGTATAGCGCGCCATGTCCTGTGGGTTGAGCATCTCTGGAGAACCGGCAACATTTGGATCGAACACACCGCTTACCACATTTAAGGTAAGGTTGTTCTTGCGTTTGCTGCGCGATCCTTGTTTAGTGGTGTAAACAATTACACCGTTGGCAGCTCTGGCCCCATAGATGGACGCCGCCGCTGCATCTTTCAGTACAGAAGTACTTTCAACATCGTCAGGATTAATGAAATCGATATTGAGCGTTGGCACACCGTCTACAACATATAAAGGTGAGTTACCACCGAAGGCTCCAAAACCACGCACCCGAATCTGGCTAGTCGTTCCTGGTTGACCATTCGTTAATACAGTAACACCGGCGACACGTCCTTGAAGCTGTTGTTCAATATTACCGGAAGGTACCGCGGCAAGATCTTCTGCCGATACGATGGATACCGCTGCAGTCGTTTCTCGTTTGGTCTCTGTCGAATACCCTGTTACAATTACCTCGTCGAGCGCTGCGGCATCTTCTTGAAGCGTTGCGTTCACAGTAGAATTGCCCCCGACAGCTACTTCCAAGGTCTGGAAGCCGAGGTAACTAAAAACGAGTACTGCATCCCCTGCAGCCTCCACGATATAATTACCGTCAAAATCAGTTTGGGTTCCGGTAGTGGTTCCCTTTACTAAGACGTTGGCACCCGCAAGCGGAATACCGTCGACATCTGTGACCGTTCCTGTAATGGTAGACTGAACAATGTCACCCGAATCGGTCTTAGTTAAATTGGTCTCTAAATTTGCGAATGCAAACTGTGTTCCCAAGCAAATCATCATCGATAAAAACCCAAGCTTGATAGCGGAGAATTTCCCCTTGGGCCTTAACGAATTGTAATCACGTTTTTGATTCATAATCCTTGTTGTTTGTTAGTTTAAAAAAAAATTGATTAAGTCAGGTTTTTTATCAACAGAACGGTAGCTCATTTGTTAAAAAAAACCAAATTCAAGATAATATTAACAAAATTATGCGAATTAAAAACAGATAACTACCAATATTTTATCATCCACCGACTTAAAAAAAATACCGAATAATTATCGATATACCCGCTGAACCCTCATTCTAATTAAGAATATGTGAATTTATTAGCATTATTTATGAGGGATTTAGATTCTCTTTAAATAACAATATGACGCCAATTTGTTATCACATAACTGTTAAGAAAACGTTTTCGTAAGCCCGACTACAACGTTTTCGAAGCGCTATTTTTGTGAGAATTTTATGTTAATTTGATAGTAAAAAGATGGTTATTGGTTTTGGTTGACGACACGGGGATTTTTGCTATTTTTCCGTTTTTCAGCCTATGGATAACAAGCTGTTTTATGTAAGGGATTGAACTTTTCTACAAACCAATACTACCTGCTTTCCTTTTTCGTCTTTTGTAAAGAATAAATACACTTCACCACCATCCGAAATACGATGTTTTTTCCGAATATTCGCCACCGATTCGTTGAAATTGCGACTTACCACATTTGCCTTGTGAATGCCAAGCGTTTTAAGTGTGCGTTTATTGTATTGGTGCCATTGGCTTATAACAAAAGCTCGCCCAGGAAAACGGTTTAGGTAATTGGAGGTGTAGAGGTGCGAATGGGGGTGAAGTTTGTTGACCCCCAACGCATTTGAAATGATTTTAAACCCTCCCGATTTCATTAGCGCGGCATTTGGCTCATATAGGTATTGCATGGGCGGTGAAAAACGCACGACAGCCTTTTTTTCATCCTTTAAATGGAAATTGAAACGATCTTCGCCTGTTTTTTTTATGTTAATTGTAGTGATTATGGGATCGTCGGAAGTGTCCTTGTGAAGTTCCCATAGCAATTCTTTTACCTCATTGTTGACTGCTACGATATGGATTTTTTTTATGCAGGAAAGCGATTTTAGTCCTTCCGAGATATCCAAAAATGGTGAAGTCTTAAGTAGAATTCTATCCGATTTTTCAAAAAGCAATGTTAGATTGGCAGTTATATCAGGGCTGCAATCAGACAAATGAAAAACCTTTCCTTTTTTTTTGTTTCTACGAGAAGGGTCAAGATACACCCAATCAAAAGTTTCTTGATGTTCCTTTAAAAACACCAAGCCATCTGTATGGAGCGACTTGATGTTGTTCGTTTTCAAAACGGTGAAGTTGTGGTTGGCAATTTGAGACAATTCAGGGTCTGTTTCACAATGAAAAACCTGCTCTATTTTTTTGCTGAAAAAATAACTGTCGACACCCAGTCCACCGGTAAGATCCACCAGGGATTTTCCGGCCACGATTTCCGCTTTGTAAAGTGCAGTTTGTTCCGAGGAAGTTTGCTCAATATTTAGCTTGTTCGGATAATAGATTTGTGGGGTCTGAAACCAGGTCGGCAGCTTTTTTTGACATTTTTTTCTAGCCTCGATTTGAGCAGCCAGCTCTGCGTTCGTAACACTAGTGAAAAATGGCTTTTTGAGTAAAACTGACACGATGTCAGTATCTAAATTTTCGATTATAAAGTTTTGAACACCAGTATTTAATATATAGTTATTCAAAGTTTTTCTATAAATTTTGTGTCAATGACTTTACAAGCTTGTTTTCTGCTAAAAACTCTTTCAAAATCACTTTAATTGCCGTGTATCCTGGAACTGCAACGATCATTCCCACAACTCCAAAAAGCAATCCTGCGATGATTATAACCAAGAAAATTTCTAGTGGATGGGACTTCACACTATTGGAAAAAATAATGGGCTGCGAAGCAAAATTATCTACCAATTGACCGACCACTAGACCAATCAAAACATAGCCCGCTTTTGGCAAGATAACGGTACTGAAATCCATACCTAAAAAGCTGGTCATGGTAAGGACGATCATAAGCACGCCTCCTATGATGGGGCCTACATATGGAATTACATTGAACAATGCACATAAAAAGGCAATTACAATCGCATTTTCTACCCCTACGATCAATAAGGTAACCATGTATATAAGGAACAAAACGAAAATCTGTAAAAGAAGACCAACAAAGTACCTTGAGAGTAGGTTATTTATTTTATCGATGGACTTTACCGTGCCTTTTTCTTTATCATTCGGTACAAACATTAACAGCCCGTTTTGAAATAACTTACTATCCTTAAGGAAGAAAAAAGATATAAATAGTACCGAAAACAAACCGATGCTTGCACTGCTCAATACATTTAGAAAGGAATTTAGAAAATTAGGAATAAACCCCACATCCAACCTTTCCAAAACACTTTTGCCTAAATCTGATTCCGTTAACATCTCATTGATAGAAGCTGGCGACGCCCCGAAATAACGGGTGATCTCAATATATAGCGCGTTAATTTTTTGTTGTAGGGCCTCAAGGTTTAGTAAGGAGAGATTCTTGCCCTGTTCGGATATCAAAGGTACAAACAAGGCAATTATCCCGATAAGAAGCCCTATCATGACGACCATGGTAAGTGCGACCGCCAATAAATTTGGAAACTTCAGCTTTCTTCTTAAAAAAAGAACAATTGGCCTACCAATAAGGGCTACTACTGCCGCAATGGCCAAATATGCTAGCACCGATTGTATTTTGAATAAAAAATACAGGGTGAGAATAATTCCTGCCAAAATACCGATAGATCGAAGTATTCCCTGTGAAATTGTTTTTGCGGTCATCTAAAAATTTGATTAGTTTTTGAAAACGTATGAAATAATGTTTGCTCCCATCTGTAACGCTTTTGCCCGTACCTCTTGGGAGTCATTATGTACCTCTATATCCTCCCAACCATCACCAAGGTCGCTTTCGAAGCTAAACAGCAAGAGGAGGCGATTTTCATGGAAAATACCAAAGGCTTGCGGCCGTTTGCCATCATGTTCATGTATTTTTGGGAGTCCTTCTGGAAAAGTATACTCTTGTTTAAAAATCGGATGGTCATTGCCGAGTTCTATAAGATCTTTATCGGGAAATACTTTTGCCAGTTCTTTCCGTAAGTAGGGCTCCATACCATAGTTGTCGTCGATGTGCAAAAAACCGCCTGACAGTAGGTAAGTACGCAAATTTTTAGCTTCTTCATCTGAAAAAACAACATTTCCATGCCCGGTCATATAAAGAAAAGGATATTGAAATATGGTGCTGCTGCCAACTTCTATGTTGTCAATTTTTTCATTGATACCCGTATCGATATTGGTATTGCAAAATCGTATTAAATTGGGAAGTGCCGTTGGGTTTGAATACCAATCTCCCCCGCCTTTGTATTTTAGAATGGCGACCTCTTGAGAAAACAACCCTAAGCTGTTAAAAAAAACACAAATGAGAAAGCCACGCGTAAGTTGTTTCATTTCAAGACGTACTAAGAGTATATATTTCAAAAATACTAATTCTCATGCTTAAAAAGATTTTTATTGCTCTAATCATCGGTATTGGACTTAGCGCGATGGCCTTCACAATTCCTGTAGACGTTGCATTAAAGGAGAAGGAAATGGGTAAGAATATAGAAGATGGGTATAGTCCTATTGTGGTTTTGGAGCTTTTTACCTCGCAAGGCTGTTCTAGTTGCCCTTCGGCCGATGCGCTATTGGAAAAGGTGAAAAAAGAACACCCAGAAGGGGTTTTTACCCTGTCGTACCATGTTGATTATTGGAACTATATCGGATGGAAAGATCCCTTTAGTAAATCGGAATATACGCAGATACAGCGGGCCTACAATACCAAATTACGTTACAACGGTAATTATACGCCAGAGATTGTAGTGAATGGGAGAGCTCATTTTGTAGGCTCTGATGCTTCCAAAATGAATATTGCTTTGGATGCTTTTGGAAAAGAGCGCGTTGAAAATGCCGTCGAAATCAGCAATATAAAGCGCGAAAAAGGAAAAGTCACCTATGATTATAAGGTGAAAGGAGCAATTAAGAATAAACATGTGAGGGCGGTTTTGGTTGTAGATGAGCGTATTACAAGTGTTAAACGCGGTGAAAATCGAAACCGTACGATAAAGAATAGCAATATTGTTGTGGCAGAGACTAAATCGTATATCAAGATGGCTAGTGCCTCGGCTGCCATTGAAGTTCCAAAGTTGGTAAAATCGAGCGATAAGCTACACCTGATTTTATTGGTTGAAAATGTGGCAAAAGACTTGACGGCCGCTACAAAAATAAGTTTGAATTAATTGAAAATAGTGTTTGGTGTTTTTAGTACCGCACCTTCTTTGTTAGTTTAGGAGGGTGCGGTTTTTAGTTGTAATCGTTCATGTTGGCCAAAGTGCATGCTACTATGGCCGCAGTTTCGGTTCGTAATCTGCTTTTTCCAAGGGATACCGGTGAAAAACCAAGATCGTAGGCAGCCGCTATTTCTTTGGGTGAAAAATCGCCTTCTGGCCCAATAAGGATGATAACATCTGAATTAGCTGTGATTTTTGTTTGAAGAGCGGTCTTGACACCTTCTTCGCAATGTGCTATAAATCGGGAATCTGAGGTTGCTTTTTTTAGGAATTCTTGATAAGGGATGGCTTCGTTTAATTTTGGTAGATATGAGCGCAGGCTTTGTTTCATGGCTGATTGCAATACCTTTTCCATACGAGATTTTTTTATCACTTTTCGTTCGGAACGTTCGCAAATGATAGGGGTAATTTCGTGAATACCTATTTCGGTGGCTTTTTCCAAGAACCATTCAAAACGATCGTTCATTTTTGTTGGTGCAACGGCCATGTGAAGTTTGTTTTTCGGAGCACTTTCTTGTGTGGAAGTAGTGATTTCAATTGCGCATTTTTTTGCGTTTGATGATATTATTTTACCATTTACAAGCAGCCCTTGCCCATTTGTTATTTGAAGCGTGTCTCCTTCTTTCTTTCGTAGTACCGATACGATATGCCTACTTTCCTCTTTTGAAAAAGTGAATCTCAAATCATTTTCGTTGATTTCGGAATTGTAAAATAGCTGCATAATGTTTCGCGAAAAGTGGTTAGTTGATCTCTTTTAATCTTTATCTGGGCTGGTAGTCGGCCCAATACATGAATGATTCGTGCTTCCAATTCCGTGTCGAATGCCATCATTTTGTTTTGACGGCCGATTCAATTGCGTACCGTGCTTTTACACCAATGTCCTGAGTCGAAAAATCAGCATTTTTATACTTCAAATAGCCTACGATTCCTATCATTGCGGCATTATCGGTGCAATACTCGAATTTTGGAATATAGGTGCTCCATTGATCGGTCGTTTCTTTTTGTTTTAAGGTATGCCGTATACCCGAGTTCGCTGAAACACCTCCGCCAATGGCAATTTGAGAAATACCTGTCTGTACCACCGCTTTTTCTAGTTTATCCATTAAAATACCGATAATACAATGTTGTATTGAGGCGCAAAGGTCGTTCAAGTGCTTGGATACAAACTCAGCATCCTTCTTGGTCTCCTTTTGTAAAAAATAGAGAATACTGGTCTTTAAACCGCTAAAACTGAAATTAAGACCTGCTACTTTTGGTCTTGGAAACTGAAACGCTTTTGGATTGCCCAATTTAGCATATTTATCGATCAAGGGGCCTCCAGGGTAAGGGAGTCCCATTAATTTAGCGCTCTTATCAAAAGCTTCTCCGACGGCATCATCGAGTGTTTCCCCTAAAATTTCCATATCAAAATAATCGCGCACCAATACAATTTGTGTGTGTCCCCCGCTAATGGTCATCGCTAAAAAGGGGAACTTTGGTGCACAATTTTCTTCATCTGCAATAAAATGTGCCAATATATGTGCCTGCATATGATTTACTTCGATCAAGGGAATCTTTAGGCCCAAGGCCAAAGATTTTGCGAAAGAGGTGCCTACCAATAATGAACCCATTAAACCAGGACCTCTAGTAAAAGCTATGGCCGATACTAGTTTTTTATCGATATTTGCTTTGGCTAAGGCTTGGTGAACCACCGGCACAATATTTTGTTGGTGTGCCCTAGAGGCAAGCTCCGGTACAACGCCCCCGTATTCCTCATGAATTTTTTGTGTGGATACAACATTGCTCAGCACGTTGTTATTGCATAAGACGGCCGCGGAGGTATCGTCACATGACGATTCGATGGCAAGAATGTAGATATTTTCGTTTGACACCCTGTTTGGAATAAAAATTGAATACCCAAAGGTAAAACATACCGTCCTATCAAAAAATTGAAAAAAATATTGATTCGAACACTGCTCGTGTTTTTGCTCATTTGCGTGTTGGGGACCTTGGTACTTTCTTTGCCTATTGTACAGACACAATTAGCGCAATTTGCTACAAAAACGATCAACGACGAATTCGGTACAAAAATCAATATAAATAAACTACGCATCTCTTTGATATCTTGGGACACGGCCTTGAAAGGGGTGTATGTAGAGGATTTTAGAAAAGACACCCTTTTTTATGTAAATGAGCTTACTACCTCTATTCTAAATGCGCGCAATTTGGCAAACGGTAAATTGGAATTCGGTGATATCGACGTTGACGAACTTGACTTCAAGCTAATTACCTACAAAGACAGTGTGGCCACCAATTTAGAAATCTTTATTGATAAGCTTGATGATGGGAAGCCTAGAAGACCGGGAACCCCGCCATTCTTCTTTTCATCTTCAAAAATGACCGTCGAGAATAGCAACTTCAAGATGATCGATGAGAATCTTGAGCGGCCGGAAGCGCTTAATTTTAAGGACTTGGAAATTTTGGCGTCCGATTTTCAGATTTTAGGGCCGGAAGTTACGACCGGTATCGAGGCCATGTCTTTTAATAGTAGCAGGGGCATTCAAGTAGATTCTCTAAAGACTGATTTTAAATACACCAAACAACAAATGCGTTTTGACTCTTTAGCGATTCGCACGAAGGGGTCCAAGTTAAAAGGGAGTCTCATTTTTAATTATGATCGTAAAGATTTTGCCGACTTTTTGAACAAGGTGAAGGTAGATGCCTCCTTTACTGAATCAACCGTGGCATTAGACGAAGTAAATTTGCTTTATAATCAGTTCGGTAAGGGAAAAGAAGTGTTGTTTTCATCGGATGTGAATGGGGTCTTGAATGATTTGAATTTGGAAGACTTATTTCTACGATCTGATAATACCGGTATACGCGGTGATTTTAATTTTAAGAACCTCTTTAGTAGAACAGGACCTTTCGTAATGGTGGGAGGAATGAGAAATGTAACCTCGAGCTACTACCAGTTAAACGCTTTAATGCCGAATATCTTGGGGCAATCGCTCCCATCTTCCTTTAAAAAGTTTGGGCAGTTTACCATTCGTGGAACGACCGAAGTGACCGAAACCTCAATTAATGCCAAGGTGAATATCAACACGGCCATCGGAAGTTGTTATGCCGATTTGGCCTTGGGAAGTATTGATAATATTGATAATGCCACCTATAAGGGCTTTGTTTCCTTAATCGATTTTGATTTAGGGAACTTTGCCGAAAATGAACGTTTGGGTAAAACTTCTCTCGATATCAATGTCGAAGGCCAAGGACTTTTAGTGCAGGAGAATCTTAATACGGAAGTCATCGGGGAGGTATATAGTATTGATTTCAATAACTATAAGTACCAAAACCTTAAAGTTTCAGGAATTATAAAAGAGCAGCTGTTTGATGGTAGTCTGATCAGCAACGATGAAAATATAAAATTTAGCTTTAAAGGATTGGCCGATTTTGGTTCGGCTAGAAACAACTTTAATTTTATTGCTTCGGTAGACTATGCAGACCTTAAAAAACTCAACTTTATTCGAGATAGTGTGTCTATTTTTAGGGGGAACGTGAATATGGATATCAGCGGCAATACGCTCGATGATATCGTGGGAGATATCACCTTTACCAAAACGAACTTTCAAAATAAAAATGATACGTATTACTTTGATGATTTTAAGATTACCTCGACCTTTGAGAACGATTCCACACGGGTGGTAGACATTAATTCTCCCGATATCATCACTGGCTATTTAAGGGGCAACTTTAAGGTGAAAGAACTGGGGAGGTTGGTTCAGAACTCTCTGGGTAGTGTGTATACCAATTACAGACCTTTTAATATCTCCAATGGGCAGACATTGGCCTTTAATTTTAAAATTTACAATAAGATAGTCGGCGTTTTTTTTCCCGAAGTCAAATTTGACCCGAATACGTTTATAAAAGGAAACATCATTGCCGATGAAGGAGATTTCAAACTTACCTTCAAATCCCCTAGTATCGAAGCATTTAATTCAAAAGCGGATAATATAGATGTAAAGGTCGATAACAAAAACCCGCTCTATAATACCTATATGTCCGTAGGGAATCTTTCGAACCCGTATTACGATGTAAAGAACTTCAACATTATCAATACGACGCTAAAAGACACCCTCTTTTTCCGGGCGGAATTTAGTGGAGGGAGTGAATACAACGATATTTACAATATCAACTTCTATCATACTTTCAATAAGGAGAACAAGTCGGTCATTGGTCTGAAAAAGTCCGATATTAGTTTTAAGGAAAACACTTGGATACTGAACAAAGACGGGAACAACAAAAACAAAGTGATTGTAAATCGCACCCTCGATAGTATCAATATTCAGGAGATCGTGATGAACAATAACCAACAGGAGCAGATTCGTCTAAAAGGGCAGTTGGCCGATTCTACCTTCAAAGATTTGCAGTTAGAGTTCAAAATAGTTTCGCTTGACAAGATTACTCCGGCTATTGATAGCTTGCGTTTAAAAGGGGAGGTGAACGGTACCTTGAATGTATTTCAGAAAGATGGGGTGTACCTGCCTTCATCAAATCTAAATGTGGCTGATTTTTCCGTAAACGAAATACGCTTAGGGGATTTGGCGGTTAGTATTGCCGGGAATCGCGATTTGACCGATTTTGTGGTGAATTCGCAGCTTACCGATAACGGCATCGAAAAATTGGGAATCGTAGGAAATGTAAAGAACAAAGGCGATATGCCAACTGCAGATCTCTTAGTGAATTTCAACAGCTTTGAAATCGCCCCTTTTAACCCCTTGGGGGAAGGTGTAATAGATCGTATTCGTGGTAATCTTAGCGGTAATGCGCGTATCAGGGGAGCGGTGGATAACCCCGATTTTAGCGGTATTCTCACCTTGGACAACGCAGGGATTGCTATACCCTATTTGAATGTTGATTACAGTTTTGCTCCAAATTCTCGCGTGAACCTGGTAAAACAAACCTTTGATTTTGATAATATTGCGATAACCGATGTTACCGAAAATACGAAAGCGACCTTAGATGGTACGATCAGTCATCGGTATTTCGCCGATTGGACGCTTGATTTAAATGTAAATACGAACAACGATCGTCTCTTGATCTTAAATACTCCCGAAGATAATGAAGAGCTCTACTATGGTACTGGTTTTTTAACGGGTACGGGGCGCATATATGGTCCTACCAGAGCCTTGAACATAGACATAAAAGGCGCCACGGCCCGCGGTACGTCCATAAAAATTCCCCTAAGTGATGTAGCCACTGTTGGGGATTATTCCTTTATTAATTTCATCAATAAGAAGGAAGCTAGGGAGTCAATCGAAAAAAGGACCTTGGACGAGGTGCAAGGGCTGCAGTTAGAGTTCGATTTGGATATTACCCCGGATGCGGAAGTACAAATTGTAACGGATACGGAGACCGGGAGTACTTTAAAGGGAACCGGGGGAGGTCCCATCCTAATGCGTATCAATACTTTGGGCGATTTTCAAATGTGGGGTGATTTCGTAGTCGTAACGGGGGAGTACAACTATAAATTCGGAGGTATTGTAGATAAGACATTCTCGGTGAAACCGGGAGGGACCATAAACTGGTTGGGAGATCCCCTGGGCGCCCGATTGAACTTGGAAGCGGTATATAGCCTACAGGCAAACCCATCCCCTTTGTTAGACAACTCCTATAGTCGGCAAATTCCCGTGGACGTGGTCATAAAACTTACCGATGAGCTGCAAAGCCCCGGTATTGACTTTAATATTGAATTCCCGCAGACCAATTCAATAGTGAAATCAGAGTTGGAATATCGCCTTCAGGATCCTACCATAGAAGAGACGAATGCTATCTTTTTATTGGCACAAGGGTCTTTTGTAAATGAACAAACAGGGATTAATGGGCAAGCGGTAACAGGGAATTTATTGCAATCCGGTATTGGAATCCTGAACTCTGCTTTGAATGGAGATAATGACAAAGTAAATTTAGGACTGTCCTATGTACAGGGAAATAATTTTGCAGATGTACAATCGCAAGACCGCTTGGGTGTTACGGTATCTACCAAGCTTAGTGATCGTTTATTATTCAATGGCAAGGTGGGTGTGCCGGTCGGCGCGGAAGGAACTACAGTGGTTGCTGGTGATTTTGAGATTCAGTTGTTATTGAATGAGGAAGGTACCCTAAGCGCCAAGTTTTTTAGCCGTGAGAGTGAGATACAGGAATTTGTTGGAGAGCGTATCGGTTCTACACAAGGTATCGGCTTATCGTATGAGGTAGACTTTGATAGTTTTGAAGAGCTTTTATCCAAGGTCTTTAAAAAAGGGAAAGAACAAGAAGAAAAGGTCGAAAAAGAATTGCCTAAAAGTGCAGTGCCTTCACCAGGTGCATTTATTCAAAAAGACAGCCTTGTCCGATTTTCTTCAAAAACAAAGGGCAAGGAATAGAATTGAAACAAAACCCGCGCCGATTGTTGTATTTACGTTCTTTACATAAAGTTAACGCAAACGTTTGAGTCGTGATCGAAAGCTACTTTTTAAGATGCTTTTATGGAGGTTTGAAAGAACTTTTTTATTATTTAAAATATTGATTACAAGCTATTTAACATCAAGTTTGATTGGCCTTGGCTTGCTTCTTTTTTCTACTTTCAAAACTAGTTTTTAAACTGCCAAAGCCCCTGAAAATAACTTGGCAACAATTCGTTATGTGAAATAAGTTTGTTAGTTTTGCAGCTTACATTTTTTTGATGGGGTCTGCAATAAAAAAAATAGCTGTTTTCACCTCTGGGGGAGACTCTCCTGGAATGAATGCTGCTGTACGCTCAGTAGTGCGTACCTGTGCTTATTTGAAAGTTGATTGTGTTGCCATTTACCGGGGATACCAAGGAATGATCGAAGGCGATTTTAAACCAATGGATGCGCGTAGCGTAAACAATATCATAAATAAGGGAGGTACGATTTTAAAATCTGCCCGTTGTGATGATTTTAGAACTGCCGAGGGAAGAAAAAAAGCATATGAACAATTGACAAAAGAAGGGATTGATGCCTTCGTTGTCATTGGCGGGGACGGTAGTTTTACGGGAGCGATGGTTTTTAACCAAGAATACAATTTTCCAGTCATGGGAATTCCTGGTACCATTGACAATGATATATTTGGTACCACCTTCACCTTGGGCTTTGATACCGCCTTGAATACGGTGGTAGAGGCAATAGACAAAATTCGCGATACGGCCAGTTCTCACAACCGTTTATTCTTTGTAGAAGTGATGGGCCGCGATGTTGGTCATATAGCGCTAAATGCAGGAGTAGGAGCCGGAGCTGAAGAGATTCTGATTCCTGAGGAGAACTTGGGTCTGGAGCGGCTCTTAGATTCCTTAAAACGAAGTAAGAAGTCAGGAAAATCTTCTAGTATTGTTATTGTTGCCGAAGGGGACAAAACAGGAAAGAATGTTTTTGAGCTTAAGGAATATGTAGAGGAGCACTTGCCTATATACGATGTACGCGTATCGGTATTAGGACACATGCAACGAGGAGGATCACCCTCTTGTTATGATAGGGTATTGGCCAGTAGAATGGGAGTAAAGGCGGTAGAATCGCTTTTAGAAGGGAAAACCAATCTTATGGTGGGTGTTCAGGATAACAAACTTATTTTGACACCAATTAATAAAGCAATCAAAGGACATACGAAAATTGACAAGGAACTCATCCGGGTTTCTGAGATAATGACAACATAATTTTAATCTAAAAAAAAGGACAAAAATGGCAAAATTGAATATAGGTATCAACGGATTCGGACGAATAGGTAGAATGGTATTTCGTTCTACAGTGCGAAGAGATGATGTAGATGTAGTGGCCATCAATGATTTATTAGACGTAAACCATCTTGCATATTTGTTGAAGTACGATTCTGTACACGGTCATTTTGATGGTACAGTTGAAGTGCAAGACGGTCATTTGCTCGTGAATGGTAAAACAGTGCGTATAACGGCTGAAAGAGATCCTAAGAATTTGCAGTGGGATGCTGTTGGGGCCGATATCGTAGCGGAATGCACGGGTATCTTTACTTCAATGGAAACAGCGCAATATCATATTGATGGTGGAGCAAAGAAAGTCGTAATTTCTGCACCTTCCAAAGATGTACCTATGTTTGTAATGGGTGTAAACCATGAGGATGTAAAGGCTTCCGATACAATTGTTTCGAACGCCTCTTGTACCACTAACTGTCTTGCACCTTTGGCCAAAGTATTAAATGATGCCTATGGTGTAGACGAAGCGTTGATGACAACGGTGCATGCGACTACCGCAACACAAATGACCGTAGATGGTCCTTCTAAGAAAGACTGGCGAGGTGGTAGAAGTGCAATGTTGAATATTATTCCAGCTTCTACAGGAGCAGCCGTTGCCGTAACAAAGGTGATTCCCGAACTAAAAGGAAAGCTTACGGGAATGGCATTTCGTGTACCAACGGCCGATGTTTCGGTGGTAGATTTAACCGTTCGTTTGAACAAGGAAACATCCTATGAAGATATCAAAAAGACATTTAAAGCAGCCTCTGAGGGTGCATTAAAGGGTATTTTAGGATATACGGAGGAATCAGTTGTTTCACAGGATTTTATCGGTGACGCCAGAACAAGTATTTTTGATGCCGGTGCAGGGATCGAATTGAATTCCAAGTTTTTCAAAATCATATCTTGGTATGATAACGAAGCTGGCTATTCAAATAAATTGGTTGATTTGGCCCAATATGTAAACGCCCTTTAGTAGTAAATATCGTTATAAAAAATTCCTGAAAATAGGTGCTTTTTGCTTATTTTCAGGATTCTTTATTTAAATAGGTAGGTTATGATTTTGATTGTTGATAGTGGAGCGACCAAATCTGATTGGATTGCTTTAGATGAAAAAGGAAATCAGTTGTTTTTGACACAAACATTGGGGTTGAGCCCCGAAGTGCTCACCCGAGAAGTTATTGAAGACCGATTAGCAAATAATTTTGAAATTTCCAAGAACAAGGAAAAGGTATCGCGATTATATTTTTACGGCGCCGGTTGCGGTACGGATCGCATGAAGAATTTTTTAAGGGACATCTTCAAAGATTTTTTTCCAAATGCCAAAGCCGAGGTGAAAGAAGATACCTATGCTGCTATTTTTGCTACTACTAAAATAGGGCACCAAGGCATTGTTTGCATTCTCGGAACAGGATCTAACTGCAGTTATTATGATGGGCATCAGCTTTTTCAAAAGGTAACCTCGTTGGGGTATATCCCAATGGATGACGGTAGTGGCAACTTTTTTGGAAGAAAATTAATACGCGATTATTATTTTCATAAAATGCCGCAAGACCTGGGCATGAAATTCCAAAAAGGATATAACCTGGATGCTGATGTCATTAAGGAAAACCTGTACAAACAACCGAACCCCAATACCTATTTGGCTACCTTCGCCCGTTTTTTAGTGGAAAACAAAGATCATCCGTATTGCAAGGGCGTTATTGACAAAGGATTTCAGCAATTTGTAAACAACTATATCATGCAATTTGAATTGGCTACCAAGGTGCCGATCAACTTTGTAGGGAGCATAGCCCATTATTTGAGGGAAGAACTGACCACAGTGCTTGAAAGAAATGATTTGATTGTTGGTGTGATACGGCAACGGCCAATAGATGGCTTGGTCGAATTCCATAAATCAAACTTATAAGTATTTTATAAGGCTTCAAGGTTTTACTTTTTCAAATGTAAAGCCAAATTGTTGTTCGGAACAAGACAGCTATAGAACCGCAATCATTGAAATTTCAACGTTTACGAATTTAGGAAGGTTTGCGACCTCTACGGTTTCTCTTGCTGGCGCCGTGTCGGCATTAAAATACGCACCATACACCTCATTGATTTCTGCAAATTGGTGCATATCTTTTACAAAAATCGTTGCCTTAACCACATTTGAAAAAGTGGTGCCGGCTTCCTCCAGTATCGCTTTTAGGTTTTCCATCGATTGCCGGGTTTCCGCCTTGATATCTCCTTCTATTAGATTGCCAGTCTGGGGGTCCATCGGGATTTGTCCAGAAATATACAAGGTATTTCCGGTGAGTACTGCTTGATTATATGGGCCTATAGGAGCTGGTGCATTTGCTGTATTTATTATTTTTTTCATGGAATGCTGTTTTGATGTATGCGTTTCTTTTGAGTTAATTCGTCTTTAAATGGCTGATTTTTATAAATTAAAAATGAATGTTTTTCCTGCTAAATATAAAACGCTTAACTGATAAAAGTTACCTTCGAGCGGGTTGACTTCTGTTTTCCCACTTAAGGTCTTTGAGCACAGAACTCTTGATACCTATAAAGAAAAACCAGCTCTCATAGCGGCCAAAGGGCGTCCAATTAAAACGTAAAACAAAACTTTTCAAATCGCGCTCGATTCGAAGGTTGGTGTTCGCAAATCCCTTGTTCCTGAAATCATAACCCGAGTTTCCTCCAATTTTCCATCGGGGAGACAGCGAGATATCACCGGAAAACATTAGCGAATGGGCACTAAACTCATTTTGCCTGGCGGGATTTGAATAGGTCGCCGAATAGGCCAAGCGTAGGTTCCAAGGTATTTTGTTTGCGTAGAGCGGATTCTCAATATTCTCCGAATCTCGATCAGGGTCATTAAATCCTCCTTGGTCGCCATAAAGGCTCTCGGCATTCCCGAAAAGGTCATCATCACGACCACCACTTTGTGCAACATAATCGTACTGCCCCGGTTCCTCCTCCTCCTCACCATCTTCTTCTTTTCTACCAAAGGTCTTACTGTCTATTGAATAACCAACGGTAAGCCTGGCAGTGGTAAGCCTAAAAAGGCTCCCTCCATTATTGATGTTCCAAGTGTCAATTTTTCTACCGTTATTATCAATTGCGTATGGGTCGAGAACTCCTCCGAAATCTATCTTCATTTTATTATCTAAAATAGAGGTTCCACCATTGATGGTTAGGGGGCTTAATTTGAGGGAGTCCGCTTCGAAATTATAACCGGTTCCGATATTAAAATTAGAGAGAATGGGTACTTTTTTTGGTTCCAAAGCGGTCGAATCCTTATCGCGCACCTTTGCTTCCAACGTATTTGCCAACGAAAAATTCAAACTACTAGACTTGCCCAGGCTGGGAGCACCGTTCAAGGTTCCTTGAAACCGTGTGTATTGTACGATTTCGTCGGTATCGGTATTCGTGTACTCATCAAAAAATTGATCGAAAGAAGGGGTGTAGCCATAACTAATGGAAGGCCGCATTACGTGACGAATGGCCTGTATTTTTTTATCTTCGCCTCGTACGAAAGTTCCATACAGCGTGGTACCGATACTGGTGCTCAATCCATATTTGTTAAAGCGGTCAAACCCTTTAACGGTATCTATTTCAACCGAACCCCTTGCACCATCAACCCCGGGTGCGTAGCTTCTATTGTACGTTTCCAACGCCCAAATATCTTCGTACGTACCGCCCATGGTAACACTAAAGAACTTTGCGATTTTGAAGTTTGTACTAAGCGGAATACGATGCCTTGCCCCAATTTGCGCATTATCGAACATACGACCGGTTAAAAAATCATCGTCATTGGTCGCGAGCCTATTTTGTGCGTTTACGTCATACTGTAGGTTAATGTTCTGGATGGCTCCTTTTTTGATTCCATCCTTTTTCGCAAACGGAAAAATACGTTCCAAACTTCCTTGAAAGGTAGGTAAGGTCATTTGAATGTTATCTACGCCTTCGGCGGCAGTGGTGTTCTGGCTATGGGTCATGGTAAGACTCATATTAACAGAAGGGTACTCGGGGAATGTTTTTGAATAACTGATGGAAGAACTCAAATTGTTGTTCAATCGGTTTGCTTGGTTTACCTGGTTTAAGGAGTTTTGATAATACGAACTACTCCCTAGATTCACCGAAGCGGAAAAACGGGAATTCGGACTTGCCTTTGGGTCTTGGGAGTGTGAAATTTGAATATTGTAAATTGTATTTCGAGCATAATCGCTAAAGCCTCGTTGACTTGTAACGAGGTTCTCGAATCGGAAATTCACGTTTCCTCGGTACTTGTACCGTTTCGCATATACCGATTGTGTGCGAAAGCCGTAACTACCGTTTGTGTAAAAATCCCCCGTTAGGGTTAAATCGGCAAACTCTCCAAACGGAAAATAATATCCCCCATTTTGTAAAAAATAGCCCCGGTTTGGGTCATTTCCGAAGGCCGGCATCATAAGACCGGCAGTACGCCCAACGGTTAAGGGGAAATATGCGAACGGCAAGGCGATAGGGGTAGGGACATCTGCAATATATAAGTTGCTATACCCGGCTATTACTTTCTTTTTCGGAACAAATTTGGCCCTACGCACCCGAATATAATAATCGGGATTAATAGTGTCTGCAGAGGTGGTGAGTTTCCCCTCACTCAAAAAGTAAACCGAATCGTTTTCTTTCTTGGTAATTTCGGCATACACTTTCATTGCGTCACTCCCGGCTCCTAATGCTCCGGCATCCGCTTGCTGTTCGGTCCTTGAGTTCCATATCAACGCTTTTTGGGTGTCAAAATTAAAGCGGATCGAATCGGGACGTACTTCCTGACTTCCTTGCTTGAAAAAAGGCAATTGGGAATAATTGCCCAGCGAATCTTGCATACGGCCCGCATAGACTTCGTTCTTCACATAATCCATCACTATAATGCCCGCCTTTAATTCAGTGTCTTGATAGTAAATTTCTGCCTCGTTATAGAGGTATATTTTTTGATCTTTCTGACTTAAACGGACATAATCTTTGGCCTTATATTTGATTTTGTCCAAAAGAACACCTGGTTTTTTGTTCAGTGAATCGGTCTGGGTTGAATCCACTACAGTAGTGTCCCTTATCGCGGAAAGTGGCATTAACGGGGCTACAATGGTATCCTGTTGCGCCTTAATGGGCATAGAAATAATAGCATCTTCTTGAGAGGATACGGTGAACGTACCGAACAAAAGTAGGAATAGGAAAAGTAAATGATGTTTATTTGATTGCAAGGCTATATATCCTATTTTTGTAACCGTTTGGCGACCCGTGGTTATCGGGATTTGAGATCAAACTTACATATATTTTTTGTTCCCTTCATCGGTCAT
>CALIIC010000095.1 GCA_938020445.1 uncultured Flavobacteriaceae bacterium
ATTTTGGCTGCCGTAGGAGCAATTGGTTTTACTTTTTCAAAGGATCCCTGTACAAGTTCGATAGTGGTCTGTTCCATAATAAACGTAAATTTTAAGATTGGACAAATAGGTATTTAAAAACTAAGTATTACTACTTAATGACGAAACAAATATAGGGGGTCGGCTACGTACCGTTCATGGTTTATCGTAGCAACTAAAATCTTTTTATACAGGGAAATACCTGTGAATAAACAGGTTTTAACAATTTGGATATCGAAAGTTGGGGAAGAGAGATAGGGTAATCCGTTCAAACCCAGAAGGGGAAGGTACGTACTGCAGGGTGCTAGCTGTCAAGGTAGAAGTTGTGCTCTGAAATTTCTTTTTTGAGAAGGTCAAGATGAACGATGCCAATACGCTTGCCCTTTGTGGTGATAAGGTGCTCTTTTTTTAGGGCAGATAGCACCCGAATAACCTGTTCTTCGGTAGTTCCTGCATAATCGGCATATTCTCGCCGACTTAAAACAAGCGCAATAAAACCGTTGTTTTGCCCGAATTTACGATTTACATAGAGCAAGGTGTCGATGACTCTTTCGCGTACCGTCATTTGAGAGAGCGATTTTACCTTGGCCTCGCTTTTGTTTAGTTCGTTCGCGTAGAAAAGCATCAAATCGTAGGTAAAGGTTGGATCGGTATGCAATACTTCTTGAAGGATATCCTTTGAAAAGTAACAAAGCAGGGAATCTTCCAATGCGATGGCGCCAATTGGGTATGATTCTTCAGTGCCAAAACCGCGATGACCAATTACTTCGCCCTCTTTAGCAAAACGCACGATTTGCTCTTTGCCATGTAGGCCTGTACGAAGTACTTTTACAGTTCCTTTTAACAGAAAAAAGAGCCCCGTAACGGGAGCACCTTCCATAATAAATTGTTGCCCTTTTTTACATCGTATCTCTTTTCGATGATTTGTAAAAGCAGTGACGACCGCTGAAGGAAGGTTTTTTTTAATTAAACAGCGCTCATTTGTGCAAACTGCGCAAGCCGTTGCCATCAAGTTAATACCCTTTTGCTTTCCTACGGCGCTATGTTGAAGAGAAGGATTCATGGGCGAGCGTTTTGTTATTTATCAAATGCCATTTGTGGATTCACGGGTTTCTTTATGTCTAGGCTTGCTGCATTTTCGTCGGCGGTGGAGAATTTAATCGCCAAGGATGCGACTGCCGTAATGATTACAAAAATACCTACAATGAAGTACCCCTCGGAAACTGCGGTTGCCGCCGCGGCGGATTGTGCTTTCTGCATGGCCTCTTCCCCCAGGAGTGCATTGCTTGCCAGTGCATTTGTCTCGGCAACTGCAGCTTTTGACTTTAAAAGCATGGCTGCCAAAAAAGCACCCACATTACCACCTGCACCTACAATTCCTGAAATGGAACCTATGGCTTTTTTGTTAATAAAAGGAACCACTGAAAAAGTAGCGCCTTCGGCCATTTGAACCGAAAGACTAAAGGCGACAAGAAATAGAATTCCAACGCCAATACTGGTCGTAGTAGAAAAGATGGATAGTACGACCCCTTCCACAGAAAGAATCAACGCTAGAAATAGCACTCGGCCCCTTAGCCCTTTTAACTTTCCAAAACGGTCTCCGAAAAATCCACCAAGGGTTCGCGCAAAGATATTCATGAGCGCGAAAGAAAGTACGAGGTTTCCCGCCGTGGAACGATCTAGACCAAATGTGTTTTGTAAGTACTCGTCCATGGTACCGTATACAGTTAGTTCCATCCCGAAACAGGCAGCGTAGACGAGAAATAAAATCCATACCCTATAGTCTTTTAGGACGCTTGTGAAAGATGCTTCGTCTTTTTTAAGAGTCGGCATTTTTCCTAGTTTTTTTAATTCGGAGAAGTTTCCTTCCGGAGTGTCTTGGGTAAAAAAGTAGTAAACAATTCCCATGAGCATTGCTACAATACCCGCGATGACCATGGAATAACGCCAAGCAACCTCATCGGCTACCCCGAAACTAACGACCGCTGCTGCAATCAATGGCATGCCCAAACGATTGGCACCTCCACCTAAGTTGCCCCATCCGGCAGAGGTTGCATTTGCGGTGCCCACAATGTTCGGGGCAAACATAATAGAGGTGTGAAACTGGGTTATTACAAAAGAGGCCCCTATAAAACCAATGAAAAGCCTACATACTAGAAACTGTAAGGGTGTTTGTACAAATCCGATCAATATCACAGGAATCGCTCCAAGGAGCAACAAATAGGTATAACAGAGTCGAGGGCCATAGCGGTCGCATAATTTTCCGATCAATAAACGGGCAAATACCGTTCCCGTAACCGCTAATATGATAGAGTTCCATTTTTGATCTGGACTAAGTCCCAAATCCTTGACCACATCCGGCATAAAAGGTACAATGCCGAACCAGGCGAAAAAACAGATAAAGAACGCAATAGATGTTATCCAAAACGTTCGTATGGGCAAGCTTTTTAAATCGTATAATTTTAAGGAAGTTGCTTTTTGAGTGTTTGTAGTTTTCATATGCTTTTGCTTCGATGACGCTAAATTACGTATTTATATACGTATTTATACTTAGTGAAGATATGAAAAGGCTTGTTCGGTCTTATTTTTACGGAATCACGATTTGAAGAAGAAAAAACCGAAGAATTCAAAAAAAGAGGATTTCTTTTTTAGGGATTTTACTTTCTTGGAAACATCTTGTTTTAGGAGAGCGTGCTTTTATAGGCAAGAATGTACCACCCGCTGTACTTCTTCCTCAAAAAAGGCAGGATGCTCGGCCACGACATTCCCTATTACAATGATGCCCGGTTTGGTTAGATCCAAGGTATCGGTCATGTTCGTTACGCCACCCAATGTTGTTATAGTACATGATTCATTTGACATGGTGCCGTTTTGAATGATTGCAATGGGCATCATGGAACCTCTGTATTTGCTGACTTCTTGGGCTATCTGTTGTAATTTTCGAACCCCCATTAAGATAACCATAGTGGTAGCCGAACGCGCAGCATAGTATAGGTCTTCAGAAAATGAACCGTCTCTTTTCGTAGCGGTCATCACCCAAAAACTACTGCTAATTCCACGACTTGTCATAGGGATTCCTTGGCTCGAAGGAACGGCGAGTGCACTTGAAACACCGGGAACAACGCTTACGGGAATACCAAAAGATTCTACATAGGAAATTTCTTCCGTAGCTCTTCCGAAGACAAAGGGGTCTCCACCTTTTAAGCGAACTACCGAACCATATTGAAAGGCAGTTTCGACCAAAAGTTGATTGATGGCGTTTTGTTTAAGCGAATGTTTGCTACAACGTTTCCCTACGTATATTTTCTTCACAGCTGAGTGCAGTCCTTCAAGTAATTTTTCGCTTACCAAGGCATCGTAAAGTACTGCCTTACATTCTTGCAATGCCCGCAAACCTCTGACTGTAATGAGGTCATGGCTGCCAGGTCCCGCACCTACCAGAGTTACTTTAGGTTCAAATGCTACGTTCATAATTGTAATTGTTAGGGGTGTATTTTGCCAAATCCACAACAAGAATACGTAATTATTTCGATATAATTACTATTAAAATACGTATTAATACGTATTATTGCTTTGTATAATTAAGCAAAGAGTATGAAAACAATCGTTGTTGTAGGAAATGGAATGGTGGGATACAAGTTTTGTGAAAAATTTGTCGCCCAGGCAAATAAGGAAAACTATCGACTTGTTGTCTTCGGAGAGGAGCCTAGGGTGGCCTATGATCGTGTTCATTTAAGTGAATTTTTTGAAAACGGTGATGCCGAACGCCTGTCTTTAGCACCACGTTCGTGGTATGATGAGAACGGTATTGAGCTGCATATTCACGAACGGGTCACCGAAATTCAGCGTGCAAATAAAAAAATCACTACCTCCTTGGGAACATCTTATTCCTATGATACCTTGGTAATGGCCACGGGCTCTGCACCTTTTGTCCCTCCCATAAGGGGCGTTGAGAAAAAGGGTGTTTTTGTCTACAGAACTATTGAAGATTTAGAGGAAACCTTGGCCTATGCCGAAACTGTAAAAGGAGGCAAGGCCGCAATATTGGGAGGAGGGCTTTTAGGGTTGGAAGCAGCCAAGGCAGTCATGGATATGGGGTTGGAACCACATGTAGTAGAATTTGCACCCAAGCTTATGCCGCGACAATTGGATACCAGAAGCAGTAAGGTACTGCAGGTAAAACTAGAATCGATGGGTATCAATGTACACCTTAGTAAGGCGACCAATCAGATTCTTGGAAATGGTTGTATCACGGGAATGGAGTTCGGGGAAGATGATATACTTGATGTGGATATGTTGGTCGTATCTGCTGGGATTCGTCCTAGAGATGAACTGGGAAAAAGCTGTGGTCTTGAAATGGGTACCCGTGGCGGTATTGTGGTAAATGATCAAATGCGGACTTCGGACCCCCATATTTTGGCAATCGGGGAAGTGGCACTGTATAATCAAATGATATACGGTCTGGTAGCTCCGGGATATGAGATGGCACAAGTGGCCGTGGATCAAATTCTAGGAGTATCGGATACGCGAATGGCTGCCGAAATAGATATGTCAACGAAGTTGAAACTAATCGGGGTAGATGTTGCTAGCTTCGGAACGCCCTTTATGCCACCCGAAAAGGGACATTCGATTATTTTTGAAAATAAGACCGAGAGCCTCTATAAAAGAATCAATGTAACCCATGATGGCAAAAAGCTATTAGGCGGTATTTTGGTGGGAGATGCTGCGGATTATAATATGTTGTTACAATTATACCAAAATGAAATGCCGTTGCCCGAGAATCCTGAAGATCTTATTTTGGGAAGCCGTGGAGGAGGCCCAAGCTCTTTTGGGAGTGCCATGGATCTGCCAGATACCGCGGTCGTTTGCTCCTGTGAGGCAGTTACTAAAGGCGATATTTGTTGCGCTGTTCTGGACGATGGGAACGAAAGCGTAAAAGCCGTTTCCAAAGCCACAAAAGCAACCACCGGTTGTGGGGGTTGTAAACCCATGGTGGTAGATTTAGTAACGGAGAGTCTAAAAAGCTTGGGCAAGACCGTAAAAGTGCAACTCTGCGAACACTTCGAATACTCGCGACAAGAACTTTTTGATATCGTAAAGCTTAAAGATATTCAAGATTATGACGAATTACTCGATCTAGTGGGCAAAGGGCATGGTTGCGAAGTTTGTAAGCCGGCGGTTGCCGCTATTTTCGCCAGTATTTACAATGAAACTGCCAATAAACAGCCGGCCATTCAAGATACGAATGATCGTTATTTAGCGAACATACAGCGAAACGGCACCTATTCCGTAGTGCCAAGGGTGGCCGGGGGAGAGATAACGCCCAAACAACTCATGGCCATGGGAAGAATCGCTCAAAAATATGATCTGTATACCAAGATTACCGGCGGCCAACGAATTGATATGTTCGGAGCACAGCTGCATGAACTTCCTTTGATATGGGAAGAGTTGATTGCCGAGGGCTTTGAAACCGGCCAGGCCTATGGTAAATCACTTCGTACCGTGAAGAGTTGTGTCGGGTCTACCTGGTGTCGGTATGGGATGGATGAGAGTGTAAGTTTTGCCGTTGAGATCGAGCATCGGTATAAGGGCATTCGCTCACCTCATAAATTCAAGGGCGGTGTCTCTGGCTGTATCCGCGAGTGTGCAGAAGCCCGCTGTAAAGATTTTGGTTTTATTGCTGTGGAAGGTGGGTGGAACGTGTATGTCGCCGGCAACGGGGGTGCAAACCCAAAACATGCCGAACTGTTGGCCGAAAAGGTCGATAAAGAAACCGCTATAAAATATATCGACCGGTATATTATGTACTATATTAAAACAGCGCAGCCCCTGACTAGAACGGCCGCTTGGTTGGAAAAATTGGAAGGAGGTATTACCTACCTTCAGAATGTGGTCATCAATGATTCCCTAGGTATAGCCGCTGCACTGGATGCGGAAATGCAAGCCTTGGTCGATTCCTATAAATGTGAATGGAAGGAGGCGATAGAAACACCGGAGATACGCGAACGGTATAGCCACTTTGTGAACTCCGATGATACTGATGAGTCTATTGAGTTTGTATCACTGAGGGAGCAAAAAATGCCTAAAGAATGGGCATAAAACCAATCAAATACAAGAAAGATGGCAAAAATACTAACACAACACTTTAAACGCAATTTGAAATGAAAACGAAAGAACCCATCGAAGAAATAGCGGTAAAGACTTGGTTTAAAGCGGCACCCACCGAAAAGTTTCCTAAGAATGCCGGTGCCTGTATCAAATACAAAGATCAACAAATAGCGGTGTTCAATTTTACCCGCGAAAACAAATGGTATGCCTGTCAAAACCTATGTCCGCATAAGATGGAGATGGTACTTTCACGCGGAATGATCGGAGAGGAAAATGGGGAGCCAAAGGTGGCCTGCCCGCTGCATAAGAATACTTTTTCCCTCAAAACAGGCGAATCGCTCACCGGCGCATGTGATGCGATAACTACCTTTCCCGTAAAAATTGAGGCTGGTTTCGTATGGGTCGGTTTTACAGAATAAGATGTTGTGAGTTGATGGGATCTATTTGTTTCATAAGTGCTTTTGGAGATTATTGAACAGACCCTTAGTATCTTTGAAAAAACGAAACACAGCTTATGGTACCCTCAAATCTTTTGGAAAACGCGTTTCATCTTTTCGATACGGCCAATGCACAAGACCCGAATACGGAAGAAGTTCAAGGCCGGCAGTATCCAAAAGAGTTGTTGTATGCGCAACGTATGACGGCAAAACTGAATGATTTTGCGCCAGATGCGTCTGAGCCGCTACGGTTGACGGCCCGTTGTCAACATATCTGTAGGTGGGAAATTCCCCGGGATTCCTATGCCATGAACAGAGAGGGGTATTTGCGCTGGCGCCAAGACTTGAAAAAATTTCATGCAAAAAAGGCCGGTGATATCTTGAAAAAAGTGGGTTATTCAGATGAAACCATCGATAAAGTCTCATTCTTGTTAGAGAAAAAACAGCTTAAAAAAAACGAGGCCACCCAAACGCTCGAAGATGTCATATGCTTGGTATTCCTAGAGTATTATTTTGAGCCTTTTGCTGAGAAACATCCGGACGACAAGACCATTGCCATCTTGCAAAAAACATGGCGTAAAATGTCAGAGAAAGGACAGCATGCGGCCTTGTCCCTACCCCTATCGGAGAATGCCAAAAACTTGGTACAAAAGGCACTAAAAGGCTAAGCATATGCGCAGCAGAATGAATGGCAATGACGAACGGCAAACATAATCGACCCCTCGATACTGCGACCTTCCTGAGGATTCGAAAGTGGTACCTGTGGGCCCTGGCGGCCATTGCGCTGACCATAGTGATTGCCCAAGTACTGATTCAAGTGCATTTAAATTCTCAACTGAACGACTCCCGAGTAATTAATGTGGCCGGCAGACAACGAGCGTATAGTCAAAAGCTGGTAAAAGAGGTGCTTCTCTTGCACAAAACAATTGATTCGAAAGAAAGGGCGTCTGTGGTGTCGGAGATTCGTAAAACGCTTTCAGTTTGGAAAAGGTCCCACCATGCATTGCAATATGGAGCAGACAGTTTGAACTTGCCGGTTGAAGACGATGAGGCGATTTTAGTCCTATTTCAAGAATTGGAACCCCATCATTCTGCCATGGTAACGGCCGGGGAACAACTGCTTGCCGCCAACGAATCGCATAGCAGTGTCAATGAAAATACGGAAAGGTATGTCACCATCCTTTTGGCCAATGAACGGCCTTTTCTTAGATTAATGGATACCATCGTAAACGAATATGACAAGCGCAGCAAGGAACAGCTTCAAAACTTAAAACAAAAAGAATATTTGTTGTTGGGGTTTTCATTGCTGCTTTTACTATTGGAAGTGCTGTTTATTTTTAGGCCCTTATCCATTCAAATACGAAATACCATTACCAATCTAATGCAAAGTCGGGTAAAGTCGGATGCCCATGCCCATGAGATTCAAGATCTGTTCACTGAAAAAGAGAAATCACTCAAGGAACTTCAAGAGTTAAATTTTGTAATCGACAATGCGGCCCTTTTTGCAAGTGCCCGGAAAGACGGAAGCATTGTGTTTATGAGTAAAAAGTTTTTGACCTTGTTAGGGCTTTCAGAAAACGATCTAAAGAAAAAACTCTCCGAGGTACTGACCACCGATGAAGGGCAGCAGGCGTATCTGAAGGAAGTATTGCGAGCCAATCGAAAGAATGTCATACGCACCGAGGAAATTAATGTAACGACAGTTTCCGGAACGGAGTTTTGGCTAGATATGTCGATCGTTCCGATACATCAATCGAGCCGAGAGCAGAGTATTTTGATTCTTTGCTCCGATATTACGGAACGCAAGAGAAACCTCTTAAAAGTTGAGCAGTTGACCCAACAGAATTTTGAGGAGCGTATGTTGCAAAAAAAGCTACAGGCGAGCCAAATCGTAGAAGGGCAAGAGGAAGAACGAAAGCGTATTGCGAAGGATATTCATGATGGAATCGGGCAGATGCTTACCGCTTTAAAGTTTAATATCGAGTCGATTGATCCAGATCAAACGGAAAAAACAATCGAAAAAATAGCCTACCTAAAAGAACTTGCTTCCGATTTGATCAAGGGTGTTCGCACCGCAACCTTCAATCTTACCCCGCCAGAATTGAGTGATCATGGGATTTTTCCGGCGCTTCAGAAAATGACGGTGGAATTGTCGAAACTGACGGGAAAAACGATTCTTTTTGAAAGCAAGACAACCAATAACATACGTTTTGATTCCTTGGCAGAAACGAATATTTATAGGGTTACCCAAGAAGCGGTAAACAATGCGATCAAATATGCACAGGCAAATTATATACTGGTCACCATTAATTACAAAGATGCTATTCTAAGCGTGCTTATAGACGACGATGGGAAAGGGTTTGATGCCAGTATCCTGGAAGAAGTACCCAAAAATAATAGCGAGGGCGGCATGGGCCTTTTCTATATGAGAGAACGTATCAGTTATATCAATGGACGTTTATTCATCCATTCTGAACTAGGAAAAGGCACTCGGGTGACCATCAACTACAAAACAGAGAAAAACAACGAATTAAATGGAGCGTAACGAACTGTATCCTGTATTTTTAAAAGTTTCCCAACTGAACATTCTCATTGTTGGTGGGGGTAATGTGGCCTTGGAAAAACTAACTTTTCTTTTGAAATCGAGCCCCAAAGCAAACGTTGAGATGGTTTCTTTGATGTTTAGGGATGAGACAATTGCCTTGGCAAAGGAATTTGGGATTAAAATGCATATTGATGGTTATAAGGCCGATTATTTGAATGGAAAGCATATGGTAGTCGCCACGACCGATAATGTTCCTGTGAACGAACAGGTATACCATGATTGTAGGGCACGAACCATTTTGGTAAACGTAGCCGATAATCCGCCTTTTTGTGATTTTTATATGGGAGGTATTGTTACGAAGGGGAATGTGAAAGTAGCCATTTCGACCAATGGAAAATCGCCTACTACCGCAAAAAGGTTACGGCAGTTTTTTGAAGATGTAATCCCCGATAATATTGATGATTTGGTGAAGAATTTGAACGAATTCAGGAAGACGATCAAAGGAGATTTTGAGGAAAAAGTAGAGACCTTGAACGAGTTTACAAAAGGCTTGGTCAATAAGAAAGAGAACGATGAAAATTAGAATAAAAGGGAATTCGATACGCTACAGACTTACAAAAAGTGAGGTGCAAACCTTTTGCGAAAACGGTTTTTTTAAAGAAACAACAGCGTTTGGGAATCGGGTGTTTTCCTACTCAATTGCTATAAGCAAGGGAGAGGAACTAATGAAAGCCATTTTTGAAGATTCGGGAATAACGCTCTTTCTAGATGAGAAAGCGTGCGAAGGTTGGGCGAACAGTTCGAAGGTTGGTTTTCGGCATACCATGCAGCTGGGAGATGGCAAGGAACTGGCCTTATTGTTGGAAAAAGATTTTGTCTGTATGGATGAAACCGTTGAAGACCAATCGGATAACTATCCGAACCCTCGCGCTTAATGGTTTTTGACGAAAAACCGACGCTTTTGGCTAAAAACACCTGTAAATTTCAAATAAATCAAATAAAATTAGGAGCTTAGTAGGTATCTTTTGATGGCCACTATATGGTTGGGAAAAATCTAATACTTGCAGAAGGGCACTATACCGGCGCTATTGAAAAAAGCGTCAATATTGATGGGGGCATCATTTCAAAAACGCGCTATTCTCGGGAGAGCAACCCAGCGTGGCATTGTCACGATAACATGCATATTGTTTTTGTTTTCCAAGGCACCAAATCGGAAACGCGCCAAAAAGAGCGTATTAGCAAGAAAGAAGGGAGCGTTTTATTCTACCACGCAGGAGAAATGCATCGATGTACTACGTATGCGCCAGTTTCCAAAAGTGTCAATATTGAGCTCTCTACCGCTTTTTTGAGCAGATATGGCTTTTCAGAATTCGATATTAAGAAGGCTTTAGAGACCAAAATAGATACCAAGTCTTTGATGTTGTCTATTCAAACCGAGCTCTTCAGCGATGCGGTTTGTAAGAAAGATGCGATTTTATCATCCTTGTTCGCTTTGATCTCTGAGGCTCCCACCCAGGAGATTACTGTGCCAAGATGGGCCCTTCAGTTAAAAGAGTTGCTACATGATTCTTGGAATGAACCGCTTGATTTGCAGGAAATTAGCCGTTTAATAGGGGTGCACCCAGTTACTATTTCTAAAAATTTCAAACGTTTTTTTTCTTGTTCATTGGGAACCTACAAACGTAAGATTCGGATAGAGAAGAGTATTTCCTTGATCAAGGAATCGGAAATGACCCTATCCGAGATCGCCCATTTTTGCCATTTCGCCGATCAAAGTCATTTTATTCGCAATTTTAAAAAGAACACCGGTTTCCTTCCAAGTGATTTCCGAAAATTCTAGGAAGAGGCTAAATAGGTTCTATTGCGGGATTTTTTTAAATCATTTCTTTATCCTCTGTTAATCAAATTCAAAGAAATGATAAAGAAATGGTCTTTTTTAATTTTCGTTGTGGCCGTACTGCCTTTTCAAGAACCACTTATTGCG
>CALIIC010000096.1 GCA_938020445.1 uncultured Flavobacteriaceae bacterium
CTGTTCTTGATCCATTTGTAAAGCCACTCGCGATCCAAGCCTTCCTCCTCGGCCAAACGTGCTTCCACATTTGCAAGGGCGGGACCGGTCATTTTACGATTCAACGCATGACAAGCGGCACAGTTTTGATTAAAAAGCGCCTTTCCCTTAGCAGTATCCCCACCTGAAGCAGCATCGGTCGCTTCTACAGCAGCCGACTCGGCAACAACAGTCTCCTCTGCTTGAGAAAAGACGGAAAGGGTAAAAAATAAGGAAACTAAAAGACTTACACCAGACAGCTTGGTAAGTTGATTGCGGTACAGAACCTTTCTCATAAGTAGCATATTTCAATCCTAATCTTGGCATGATTTTTCCTATAATTAAGTGATTGATTACAGGTTGGTTTTATCACTACCTAAATTGCATGCAAAAATACGACATAGACTTTATTTGGAAAATCTTAACGTATCGATAATTTATAATTTATAACTGTTCTAAATAAACGAAATTTATTTCCCCTTCAACGCTAAAAATTTACTTTTGTGCTAACTTTTTCACCTAACACCGTGATTTTCATGAAAATACTAGTTCATATAGCCCTAACAGTCCTTTGCATGAGCTTTGCAAACGCTCAAAAAGGGAATATCAATGTGCAACAAGACCAAAAAATAGATCAATTGCTAGAGGTCTATGAATCGGTACTTTCAAACGCGGAGTACTACCGAATTCAAGTAGGCTTTGGGTCGTTGGCCAAGGCAAATCGGATCAAGGCTTCTGTGGAACAGGACTTTCCTCTAATGCCCTCTAAAATTGATTTTGACTCCCCTACGTATAGAGTTCGAATCGGTAGATTTAAAACCCGTATCGCAGCCGAACGAAAATTCAAAGAAGTGCGCCAAAAATATCCGGACGCCATGCTACTGAAACCAAAGAAATCGAAGCGTTAAATTGGTTGGTGGAGCGGGTATCAAAAAACAATGCCCCCTTTATTGTAGGTCTAAAAGACCGGTTTCACGATTTCCTTTAAAGCAGTTCATTCATGATAATTCCAAAGGCTTTCAACGGAAACTAGCTTCGAAAAAGGAAGCTGCCACAATGCGGGTACCAGCTGGATATTCTTGTCTTTCCCCAAGGATACTTTGAATATACTCCTGATAATCTTCATTTAAAAAAGAATGGTTCATTAGCTTAAGGCTGCCGAAATTGATATCGCCACTCGTTACCTCCCCATCAATGAAAATACTATCATACAGGTCTTTTTTTGACAATTCCAAGGACGTTTCACCCATCCCATGAATTTCAAAAGTATAAATGGGGTCGTCAAAAGTCTCTTGCCTGTTGGAAAATTTAACCGTGTTAAAATGATGTTCTGTCAATGAATTCATTTGAAAACTATCCAAATCAGCATCAACTAAAACCGCTTCATATATGGGCAATTCGAAGGTTTTGCTCACAGGCAAACCATACTCTATTATCTGATAAGCTCGAGGAAAATCATTACAACAGTTTAAAAATGCACTAAGCTTATAATTATAATAAATACCTTCCGGATAATTTAATTCGGCTTTCGAACTACCCGATTGATCTATCAATTTTAGTTTTCTCCCAGCATCTTCTTCTATAAAACCACTTAAACTCACACTGAAAATGTTCAACAATGGAAAATCAAGATTTACACTATTTTCAACAAATGGCAACGCTGTATAATCCTGTTCCACCTCAGCGTTCCTCTCCAAACGATCATTGTAGTAATACCGCGGTCTACTATCATTAGAACTTAAAAAAGCCGCATAAAAAGAGCCTGGGTAATCTTTTAAACTAAAGTTGTTGCTATAACTGCCTCCATTTCCCGTACTCCTTGAAGAACCCGCGGTAGGCTGGTTCAAAGATTCAATATCATCTCCGGTATTTATGAGCTTAAACATAAACTCATCACCATTTCCGCTAGTCCGTATATCCTCCAAAACATAAGTTCCACCCTCTACCTTCGTAAATGTTTGGACAGCCACTTTATAAGCAGCTTCGGAACTGTCCCTAGTTAGATAGGTAAAGTCGTGTGCCAAATCACCATCCACTTCCATGTCAATCTCGTTCAGAGCATTATTAAGCAATTCCTTTCTTGCCAAAATTTCTCCATTTGCATTGCTCAAGATCATCTCACCCTGTAAAGAACTCCCAAAAAAGTCACCATTGACCTGAATCGAAATCGATATCACTTTAGTTTCATCCTCCTCTTGCCCTTCTCCTCCCGGTGGATTCTGACCTCCATCAACAACCCCGCCATTTGTATCTGGGGGAATCATCTCAGTAGCATCAGAACTACAAGAGAAAAAAAATACGATCGCCAAAAAAAACAAACACTTTTTCATGTCCTTAAAATTTAAAAAACAAAATTAAACAGAAAACATGGTATTTCCCTGAAGAGTCTATTATAGGAAGCAAAAAATCGACAAAAACCAAAAAGCCCGACACAAAAGTATCGGGCTTTAAACGCTATTATTGTTCTTCAATTTTCAACTATTTCATTGCCTTCTTGCACTAAAGTAGTTATTTCAACTTCTTCTTCACAGCTACCTCTTGGAACGATTCTACGATATCCCCAATGTGAATATCATTGTAGTTCTTGATCTGCAGACCACAATCATATCCTTTGGCCACTTCTTTTGCATCGTCCTTAAAGCGTTTCAGAGAGGTCAATTCACCCGTGTAAACGACCACGCCGTCGCGTATTAAGCGAATACCGGCGTTTCGGAAAATCTTTCCACTGGTTACCATACAACCTGCAATGGTACCCACCTTCGAAATCTTAAAGGTTTCTCTAATTTCGGCATTTCCGGTAATCTCTTCCTTAATTTCAGGAGACAACATTCCTTCCATTGCGTCTTTCAGATCATTTATCGCATCGTAGATAATCGAATACATGCGCACATCAATTTCTTCCTTATCGGCAATATCTCTTGCATTGCCCATTGGCCGCACGTTAAATCCGATAATAATCGCATCTGAGGCCGAGGCCAATAACACATCTGATTCGGTTATCGCACCTACACCCTTGTGAATAATATTCACTTGAATCTCTTCGGTAGAAAGCTTCTGGAACGAGTCGACCAAGGCCTCTACGGAACCATCCACATCCCCTTTCAAGATAATATTGAGTTCTTTAAAGTCGCCCAGGGCAATTCGTCTTCCGATTTCATCCAACGTAATGTGACGCTGTGTACGGACCGATTGTTCCCTGAACAATTGCGCTCTTTTAGATGCAATTTGTTTTGCTTCGCGTTCGTCTGCCAGCACATTGAACTTATCCCCTGCCTGTGGTGCACCGTCCAATCCAAGGATCGATACCGGAGTAGCCGGCCCGGCTACCATCACTTCCTTACCACGTTCATCTTGCATGGCCTTCACTTTTCCGCTATGCGTTCCGGCGAGTACATAATCCCCAATTTTTAAGGTACCACCTTGCACCAAAATTGTAGAAACATAACCACGTCCCTTATCCAAGAAGGCTTCGACCACCGTTCCGGAGGCCAATTTATCAGGGTTTGCCTGTAACTCGAGCAATTCAGCCTCAAGCAATACCTTTTCCAACAACTCTTTGACACCTGTGCCGGTTTTAGCCGAGATATCATGTGATTGTATCTTACCGCCCCAATCTTCTACCAACAGATTCATTTGGGCAAGTCCCTCTTTGATCTTATCGGGATTGGCGGTTGGCCTATCTATTTTGTTAATTGCAAATACCATGGGAACCCCAGCAGCTTGCGCGTGACTGATGGCTTCCTTGGTCTGCGGCATGATATCATCATCGGCAGCGATTACAATCACTGCAATATCGGTTACCTGAGCACCCCTTGCACGCATCGCGGTAAACGCTTCGTGACCTGGTGTATCTAAAAAGGTAATGGTTTGGCCATCCTCCAAGGTTACACCGTACGCACCAATGTGCTGTGTAATACCTCCACTCTCGCCAGCAATCACGTTTGCCTCCCTTACATAATCCAAGAACGAGGTTTTACCGTGATCTACGTGACCCATTACGGTTACGATCGGCGCTCTTCCTTTCAAATCTTCTGGCGCATCAATGACTTCTTCAATAGCCTCGTCGATCTCTGCGGTCACGAACTCAACCTCATAGCCAAATTCATCGGCTACAATGGAAAGCGTTTCGGCATCCAAACGCTGATTCATGGTCACCATCATACCCAATGACATACAGGCAGAGATAATATCGGTAGTAGACACGTTCATCATGGTCGCCACCTCACTAGCGGTAACAAACTCGGTTACCTTCAGAATTTTATTCTCAAGCTCTTGTTGCTCAAGATCTTTTTCAGTCTGTTGACGGTGCTGATCTCTTTTATCTCTTCGATACTTGGCGCCTTTTCCTTTTTTGGACTTGCCTTGTAATTTCTCCAAGGTCTCGCGCACCTGTTTTTGCACATCTTCTTCGGAAGGCTCTACTTTGGGCGCACCAAAACGTTGGCCGACCCCTTTGCGTTGTCCGGGGCGATTACGATCACCTCCACTTGAACCTCCAGTATTGCTAATGATACGCTTTCTGCGCTTCTTACGATCTGCACCCGCTCCTTGCGCCGGCTTTGCTTCTTCTTTTTTCTTTTTAGGCTTCGCAAACTTCGCAAGGTCAATTTTATCACCCATAATCTTAGGCCCGCTAAGCTTCTGGTATTGGGTGGCAATCTTTTCTGGCTCTTCCGGAGTAGCTTCTTTGTCTTTTTCCTCTGCGACAGCTTCTTTCTTCTCCGCCACGACTTCTGTCTTGACTTCCTCTTTCTTCTCAACCTCTGCTGCTGGCTCCTTTGCTTCCGTTTGCTCCGGTGCAACCGTTTGCTCTTCGGTAACCACTGGTTTTTCTTCGGCAACCACCGGCTCTTCTTCCTTGACAACAGGCTTTGGCTCTGTTTTCGCAGACGTTTTTTTACCGGCATCCAAATCGATCTTACCAACTGTTTTTGGTCCGCTCAATTCTGCCTTGGCCTTAATGACCCTTTCCGAGGCCGCTGCTCTTCTCTCGCGCTCTAGTCGTCGTTCTTCCTGTTCTTGTTCCAAACGAATCCTAATAGCTTCTTTCTCCTTTCGTTTTTCTTCCCCTACCTCTTTTGATGCAACTTTCTTGCTCATATCGGTCTGGAACTCATCTTGGAGTACCTGATACACCTCATCGGAAATCTTGGTCGTAGGTCTGGCCTCGATAGTGTGACCTTTTGAGGCAAGATAGTCGACCGCCCTATCCAACGAAATATTTAGCTCCCGAAGGACCTTGTTAAGCCTTATTTTTGCATTCTCTGCCATAAATTGTATTCCGTAAAATCCTTAATTCGCCGCTAATATAGCTAATCTTCTAGTTCTTCTTTTAGTATGCGCACAACTTCTGCAATGGTTTCTTCTTCAAGATCGGTTCGTTTCACCAACTCATTGACGTCTTGTTCCAAGATACTTCTAGCAGTATCCATTCCAATTTTCTTGAATTCCTCGATGATCCATGCATCAATTTCATCCGAAAATTCCGCCAACTCTACATCTTCCTCAACACCTTCTCTGAAGACGTCTATCTCATATCCCGTTAACTGACCTGCCAAGCGAATGTTATGCCCGCCGCGACCGATCGCCTTTGAAACTTCTTCTGGCTTCAAATAGACTTGCGCAGTCATTTTTTCATCGTTCAACTTGACCGAAGAAACCCTGGCCGGGCTCAACGCCCTGGTTACCATTAACTGCGGATTCCCTGTCCAGTTGATTACATCTATATTTTCATTGCCCAATTCACGAACAATTCCATGGATCCTAGAACCTTTCATACCCACACAGGCCCCTACCGGATCTATTCTATCGTCATAAGAATCAACGGCCACTTTTGCTTTCTCACCCGGGATACGAACCACTTTTTTAACAGTAATCAACCCATCGAACACCTCCGGTATCTCCTGGAAGAACAACTGCTCCAAAAATTTCGGGGAGCTACGTGACATGATGATCGACGGCTTGCTGCCCTTGAGTTCAACACTTTCTATAATTCCTCTTACATTGTCTCCCTTTCTAAAGAAGTCGGAAGGTATCTGGCGATCTTTCGGCAAAATGATCTCATTTCCCTCGTCATCGAGCAAAATAACCGCCTTATGACGAATATGATGTACTTCCGCAGTATAGATCTCCCCTTCCAAATCCTTGAATTGTTTGTAAATGGTCGTATTATCGTGCTCGTGAATTTTCGAAATCAGGTTTTGACGCAAGGCCAATATCGCCCTTCTCCCCAAATCAATAAGCTTTACTTCCTCGGAAACATCCTCCCCAACTTCAAAATCGGGCTCAATCTTACGCGCCTCGGCCAACGAGATTTCCTCATTGGGCTCCTCTACTTCCCCATCCTCTACAACAATTCTATTGCGCCAAATTTCCAAATCGCCTTTGTCGGGATTGATAATGATATCAAAGTTCTCATCCGAACCAAATTTCTTTTTAAGGGCGCTTCTAAAGACATCTTCCAAAATCGCCATTAGGGTAACCCTATCTATAAATTTGTCGTCTTTAAATTCCGAGAAAGACTCGATCAACGCAATATTTTCCATACTACTTTACTTAAAATTTCAATATAACTTTTGCTTCCTTGATATCGGAAAAATCAATTTCCTTTTTTTTCTGCACGGTCACTTTCCCCTTACCTATCGGCTTTGGCTCCCTTGCTTTCCACTCCAACACGATTCCCGTATCGGTAATCGCGGTCAAATTTCCTTCAAAACTTTCATCCTGCGTACTCCGCACCGCCAATTTTCGACCAATATTTTTACCATATTGTCGCGGCAGTAAAATCGGTGCTGCCGCACCGGCAGAGGCCACCTCTAGTGAAAAATCTTCTTCTTCACGATCTAGGTTATGCTCGATTGCCCTACTTACTTTCATACAATCTTGGAGCGTTACCCCTTCATCCCCATCCAAAACCACATTTATCTTGTTATCCAACCCGATGGTAAAATCGACTAGGAACAAGGAAGTATCTTCTTCCAATGCTGCCTCTAAAAGCTCCGTAACCTTCTTCTTGAACATCTTGCTTTCGTATAGGGGACGTTATTAATAGCATCTCTTTTTTCAACGTTCATGCCGTGCAAAAAGAAAGTCCTACAAATAAAAAAGAGGACTTAATGTCCCCTCATGAATACTTTTTATATCCTTTCAGTGGTGCAAATATACGCTTTTTATTTATTCACGCAAGCCCTTAAAACACCTCCCAACGACCTAGACAGCAGGCGGCGGCTTCTAACAAACCATTGCCGAATCAAATAATGCCCACAATAAGCCAAGTAAATTCGGGTTTATGTAGTAATTTTATAATATAGACCATTAAAACCACCACCCCTTATGGACATTTTCTCCTCCTTTGATTTGATTATTGAAGCCTCGATTATTGTTATCATTTCTTTCTGGTTCAATGGTATTTCAAAAAAAACAAATATCCCCTCGGTACTGATGCTCATTGTATTGGGTATTATCCTGCAATATGTACTGAAAATGTTTATTCCACGCCTACCCGACTTTACCGGTGCTTTGGAGATATTGGGAACCGTAGGGCTTATCATGATCGTATTGGAGGCCGCCTTGGAACTTGAACTCAAGCGCGAGAAGTTGGTACCCATTTTAAAATCGATGGCTATTGCCCTGATCGGTTTGGTGGCCTCGGCCTGGATCGCTGCGCTGATCATTTATCAATTTATCCCGGAAATGACGATGAAATCGGCCTGGTTGTACGCAACCCCCTTGTCTATTCTATCGAGCGCCATTATCATTCCCAGTGTGGGCGGACTCTCGGAGGCCAAAAAAGAATTTCACATTTACGAAAGCACCTTTTCAGACATTATGGGCATCATGATGTTTTACTTTTTGGCCGCTGAATTTGACCCCGCCCAAGATTCGGGAGTTGTAGGCTTTGCCGGAAATATTGTCCTGACCATTGTAATTGCGGTTATAGCCAGCTACGCCATTATTTTAATTTTTCAACGCATTAAAAGCCAGGCAAAACTATTTTTGCTCATTGCGGTCTTATTACTGTTGTATGCCATCGGCAAGAAGTTGCATCTCTCTTCACTCATTATTATTTTGATTTTCGGATTGATCATCAAAAACGTCAAACTATTTTTCCCCGGTAAAACCGCCATTTTTTTAGAGAACGAACGCATACACCAGATTTACCATGAACTGCACATCATTACGCTGGAAACAGCTTTTATCATACGTACCTTCTTCTTTGTAATTTTTGGAATTACCATTGTAATAGCCTCCCTATTCAGCTTGAATGTGGCCCTGATCAGTGTTTTGATCATTATTTCTATCTATGCCATTCGGTTTGGTATTCTTCGGATTTTCGTTGGAAACGATATTCTACCACAATTATTCATTGCCCCGAGAGGTTTGATTACAGTACTCTTGTTTTACGCAATCCCAAAGCAGGCGGAAATCCCCACTTTTGAATCCGGAATACTCCTTTTCGTTATTATCGCCACCAGCCTTATTATGACCTGGGCCATGATAAGAGATAAACGCAAAATGGGTACGATGCTCGATGAAATTGACGAAGAATTAATGGCGCGTAATGAGGCGGAGGACGCCCTCAGGGAAAAAGGGGATGGTCTGGAGGAGGAGGTGCTCGAAGATGTTGAAGCTACTGATACGCTTGAATCTCCGCAAATACAAGATTTGGAAATAGACACTGACGGGGAAGAAGAACCGCCAACGGAGTCACTTTCTTAGCGCTATGAAAACAAAAAATCCCGACATCTTTTCGACATCGGGATTTCTTTTCAACATTAAGTTGGCCTACTAGGACTCGAACCTAGAACGACTGGACCAAATCTTGAAAGATTTAATACACAATTCTCAGAAGAAAAAAACCTGTTTGCTTCAATATAATAGTTACCCTAGAAATCAAACAGACTCCCTAATAAATAGATAGCGCAAATAAATTGCGCAGAAAACAACCTTCGAATGGTGATTCATAATTCTTCTTTGCAGAAATTCTATACCCAAACTTACTATATTGTCAAAAAACTATTCGATTTTTCATCTGCATTACCTTTTCATTAGACCTTAAAAAATCTTTTAAAGAATCACACGTTAAATTACAATAAAAAGAGACTCAAAAATGATATTTTATTTAAATTTACGTAGGATTAATCTTTAAATTTAATAATGATGAAGAAAAAAAAATTAAAACTATCTTTAAAAAAACTAACAATTTCTAATTTACAATCTGAAGCCATTGTAGGCGGACAAACTGGTCGTCTTTGTGACAGTGATTACTGCCCAAGAACTGTCGACACAAAGTGTTGCCCTAAAACAATCGGTTGCCCGACGTCTTGGAATTAACTCTAGAAATAAGATAATACATTCTCTCAATATAAGAAATTATTGTAGACGGAGTCAAAGGATAAATCCCCATTTTTTTAAACTAAAAAATGGGGATTTTACTTCAATAGTCAATCCCTATTAATTAGTTGAAAATTTTTTGTTGAAATACTATACCACTCTTCAACTTCAATAGAGATATCAGGAGGCCTCGGACCTCGGCAAGCCACATAACTAAAAACAAAAAATCCCGACATCTTTTCGACATCGGGACTTATTTTCGACATTAAGTTGGCCTACTAGGACTCGAACCTAGAACGACTGGACCAAAACCAGCTGTGTTGCCAATTACACCATAGGCCATTACCAATCTAATACGAAACCAGTTCTGCATTAGAGCGTGCAAATTTAAAACAAAGTTTGGTATGCACAAACATTTTTGGCTACAATCGCTTAAAATTTACAATCATTCCTCTGTTAAAGCTTTATAAAAATACCATATCCATATCTATTTTAATTAGTAAATTCGCCCCATTGGTAAAACCACGTACTTCATGTTTTCAAAGAACTTCGAAAAATGGGACACCATCCTAGGATGGACTGTCTTCTTCATTGCCCTTATCGTTTATACGATTACCGTAGAACCCACCAATAGTTTTTGGGATGCCGGGGAATACATTTCCACTTCGGCAAAGTTGCAAGTAGGGCACCCTCCCGGAGCACCTTTGATGCAAATGATCGGTGCCTTTTTTGCCATGTTTACCTTTGGTGATGACCAATTGGTAGCACGTATGGTCAATTATGTATCAGGGGTATCAAGTGCCTTTACCATTTTATTTATGTTTTGGACCATTACCAATCTCACCCGCAAGCTTATTGCAAAATCTGAGGGGATGACCAATAGCAGTGCCATCGCAATCCTAGGCAGTGGCATCGTGGGCAGTTTGGCCTTTACATTTTCCGATAGTTTTTGGTTCAATGCCGTGGAGACGGAAGTGTACGCCATGGCAAGCTTTATCATGGCGCTTTTACTATGGCTGGGCCTCAAATGGACCGATACATTAGACGATGCACGGGGCAATCGGTGGATAATTTTGATATCGTTCGTAGTAGGGCTTACATTCGGAATTCAGTTTATGGGCTTTTTAGCCATCCCTTCTATTGGCCTGCTCTATTATTTTAAGCGTTATAAAACCACTACGGTTAAAAACTTTTTATTGGCCAATATTGCCGTAGTAGGCATCTTAATGTTGGTTTATAAGTTTTCGCTCACCTATATCCTACAAGTATTTGGGTGGAGTGAAGTCTTTTTCATCAACAATATAGGGCTTCCCTTTAATTCAGGAACCATTATCATGGGGCTGGTGTTTATTTCCGCTTTTTACTTCGCCTTACGTTACACTCGAAAAAATGATTTTAGAACAGCCAATACCATCGTATTGTGCCTTATGTTCCTATTTCTTGGGTTTTCTTCTTGGTTGATGCTCCCAATACGAGCCAATGCCAAGACCGTAATCAACGAGAACAATCCTGAAGATGCCAGAGCTTTATTGGCTTACTACAACAGGGAACAATACCCTGGCGTAGACAGCCCGGTATATGGCACCTATTATTCTGATCGGTTTGCCGAATCAGGTGAACAGGAAGACGAAAAACCCAAATACGAGAAAGACGAAAAAACTGGGAAGTACGTCATCGTCAACTACTACAAGGACGCCATTCAGGGGGCAAATGAAAAACATCGAGGGCTATTACCTAGAATGTGGAGCTCCCAACATGCCGAGAATTATATGAAGTATTTTGGGGCGCTCGATTTTAGGATGACCCAATCAAACGAAGAACTTCGCAAGGCGGTGGAACAGGTTAAAACTGGTTTTGCGAACGGAGAAATCGATGCAGAACAGTACATAAGTTTCCTGAACCGCTTCGGAGATTTCCTAGAAGTAAAACCGCCGTCGGTTTGGCAAAACATTCAGTATATGTTAGAGTTTCAGTTCGGGTATATGTACTGGCGGTACTTTATGTGGAATTTCACCGGAAAACAGAACGATGTACAAGGGCGTTACAACGGCAATGGAGAATGGCTCAGCGGTATTGGTTTTGTAGATAGTATACGTCTGGGCAGCCAGGACAACCTTCCTAGCGAAGTACTCGACAACAAGGCTAGGAACACTTATTTCTTTTTACCCTTGCTCTTGGGTATTATTGGTCTTGTTTTCCAGATTTCGAAAAATCCCAAACAATTTTGGGTGCTCTTTGTTTTCTTTATGTTTACCGGCCTAGCGATTCAATTTTACACCAACCCATATATTTTTCAACCGCGAGAACGTGATTATTCCCTTGTCGGTTCTTTTTACATATTTGCTTTGTGGATCGGGCTGGGCGTCTACGGTTTGTACGACGGCTTTAAGCAATACTTAACTCCTAAAATTCTGGCGCCCGCCGTTACGATTATTTGCCTTTTGGCGGTACCCTCGGTGATGGCCTATCAGAATTGGGACGACCATGACCGTTCGAACCGCTTTACGGCAAACTCCTCTGCAAAAGCATATCTTGATTCGTGCCAGAAAGATGCAGGTGCCATCTTGTTCACCATTGGAGACAATGATACCTTTCCCCTTTGGTATGCCCAAGAAATTGAAGGGTATCGCACGGATGTCCGCATTGTCTGTACCAGCTTGTTCGAGACAGACTGGTATATTGACCAAATGAAACAGAAGGCGTATGAAAGCGACCCCATCCCCTCTCAGATCGCCCACGACAAGTATCGCTGGGGCTCAAGGGACATTCTGACCTACCAAAATGTAGACCCTTTGTTCAACAAAGAGATTTCCAAAAACCGTTGGATGATACAAGATTTCATCAATTGGGTCGATAGTGATAACGCCCAAACCAAATGGCGTCATATTATTAAACAGAACGGCAATGTGGAAGCGTATTCCGAAAACAGTCTCAACACTGTCTACTACCCCACTAATAAAATTCGTATTCCTGTAAACAAAAGAAATGTATTGGAAAGTGGTCTGGTAAAAGAAAAAGATGCCGATTTGATCGTTGATTTTATTGATATTGATTTACCTCAGAGCGCAATTACCAAAAAGAGTATGATGATGCTCGATATTGTTGCAAACAATGACTGGAAAAGACCGCTCTATTTTTCAGGCGGAAGCTTTGACAATGCCGAATTCATCTGGATGAAAGATTACCTACAACTAGATGGCATGGCCTATAAACTGGTTCCCATCAAGACAGAACGCACCAATGGTTTTGAAATGGGCAGGATCGATACGGATTTAATGTACGATGTGGTTACCAAATGGGATTGGGGCAATTCGGGCGGTAAAGGGGTGTACCATGACCCACAGACCAGGATACAAGGGCTCTCGTACCGCGGGAATCTCGCTAGGCTTGTTGAAAAACTCCTAGAAGAGAACAAAACCGAAAAAGCAAAGGAAATTATCACCTTGGCAATGACCCATATGCCCGTAGAGCAATTTGGATACTACACCTTTGTAGAACCCTTTGTAGATGGGTATTACAAGGTGGGAGAAACGGGCAAGGCACATGAATTGTTCGGCAAGCTCAAAAAAATCTACCAGGAGCGACTTACGTATTATTCTGGCACTACCCTTGATGAACAATATGGAAAAATAGATGAAATCATTGCCGATATGGAAGCGTATCGACGCATTATCGATATTCTCATTACGAACAGAGATCGAGAAATGGCCGAAAAGGAAACCCTTCTTTTCAATGAATTCATTGATAAGTTCAGCCATTTTTACAAAGATGATACCGAGGTAATTCCGCCCATTCGGGAAAAAACCGACCCCGATATGAACGATACGGTGCCCCTGTCCGATTCTACCCAACTAGATAGCACGCAGCCGTCGCCTGAGGATTTGCCGGACAGTACATTGGCTCCCGCAGGAAATTAAAATCGGTTATATAAGTGGTGAAGGATAGGATTTCGCAAGTGCAGCCGCACCTGCTATTTATACGCCATACCAAATGACTTGGGATTGCCCCCATTTACGTTTATACGTACTTCGCGAAAGCTTGGATAAGCGGGGATGTACGCCTCTGACCATCATAGCAAACCACGATTGTTCGCGTAGCGGCTATACGTACTCGCTAAGGATTCCGATCAAAGTATTGGCATCTTGTTCGCCACTTTGGCGCCACACCATTTCCCCTTTTTTGTAGATCATCAAGGTAGGCAATCCTTTAACGCGCAATGCTTGGGACAGTTCTTTATTCTTGTCGACATCGATTTTTATAATCTTTCCCTTATCCCCTAAAGCGGCCGCCACATCCTTTAAGACAGGGTGCATTGCGGTAGATTGTTCGTTCCAATCTGCATAGAAATCTAAAAGCACTGGAACTTTCGCATCTATAAGTTCACCAAATTTTGACATATGTATAACATAAGGTTACAGACCAAAAGTAGTAAAAAATGTTAAATTGGTAAGACTAGTGGGCTTTTTGTGCGTTGTCAGGCTAGTTAAAATCATGTTAACGATTTCTTTTTTAAGGTAATTACCGTGATTTCTGGCCAAATACCAACCCTTCCTGGATATCCAAGAAAGCCAAAACCTCGATTCACATTAATATACTGCCCCATCTGTTCATAGATGCCCGCCCATTGCTTGTAGCGCCATTTCACCGGGCTCCATTTGAACCAGCCTGGTATTTCAATCCCAAACTGCATTCCGTGCGTATGACCGCTTAGGGTAAGATGGTAATGAAAATCATCGGGAATCACCTCCTCTTCCCAATGCGACGGGTCGTGGCTCATCAATATCTTAAAATCTTCCTTGGCTATCCGGGAAGCGGCCTTTTTCAAATCGCCCGCTTTTTTGAATCCGCCCTTACCCCAATTCTCTACACCTACCAAGGCGATTCGAGCTCCATCTTTTTCAAGGTAACGACTTTCGTTCAACAACAGATCAAAACCGATTTCTTTTTGAAGCGCCTTTAAATCTTCCAAGTTTTTTTCTTTTGCCTCTTTGCTTTCCCATTGAATGTAATCACCATAATCATGATTCCCTAGAACCGAATACTTGCCGTCACGCGCTTCCAATTTTGCAAAGATCGTTTTCCAAGGAAGCATTTCTTCCGCCTTGTTATTGACCATATCCCCCGTAAAAAGCAACACATCACTTTTTTGCTCATTGATGAGGTCGATCGCATAGGCTACCTTCTCCCGATTGTCAAAACTACCGCTATGTACATCGGAAATCTGCGTAAGCTGATACCCATCAAAAGCATCTGGCAAATCATCATATTCCATCGTATACTTTAAAACCTTGAAATTGTACTTCCCTTTGACCATACCATATAACAACGCCCCAAACGGGAGTGCCGCCAAACCCAGTGCAATACCACTCACAAACTTTCGCCTTGATGGCATCGTTGCAGTTTCCATTGTTATTTTGGAATATCCCAGCTCAATAAGTCGTACGATATCTTCAATCATCATGCTCAGGGTAAGTACCAGAGCCAAACAAAAGAATGAAAAGAAAATACCTCCGGCAATTGCCGTAGAAGGTCTTAGCGCTGCCCCGGGACGATACCCGACCACCTTAATCACCAAAAAACCCCATGCTCCTACAAACAAAATGACGTATAGTAGATGAACCCAAGGAGTTTTGAACAGCGTTCGAAAAGCCTGAAAACCGTATGAAGCAAAAAGAGCATATAAAACAGTGAGGATCGTAATAAAACGCAGCATTCGTGAATCTTTTTGCAAAGATATTTTTTTGAGGGTAACCGCTACGGAATTTTCGATTTATTTAACGCTGGCGACCACTTTTGAAATAACCTCCGTACTTGTGCGAAGCAACATCCCATCAGCCAAATTGGTCTTTGCACTCATCGGTATTTTTGAACCTATTTCCAATTGTTGTAATTTTTCTGTTCCTGAAAGGTGAATGGCCGTAAATGCCCTTTCCTTGAATCGATAGGCATTGTTAACACCAATGCCAGATCCAGGCATTATGGTACAGGCCGTTTTTTCTTGCAGCAGTTCGGTAAGCAAATCAAGACCTTCCAAAGCCGTTTTTTGCTGCCCGGAACTCAGGACGCAATCAATATCCATTCTATTGAGTTGGCGTAAAGTTTTTGTGGGGTTCGGAACCCAATCAAAGGCCCTGTGAAAAGTAAAACCAAGCGGGCCTGCTGCCTTTACCAGCAGCGCCGTTCGTGTTGCATCCAATGCGAAATCCCTTTGTAAAACACCCGATACGACGCCGTCAAAACCAAGGTTCGCGCAGAGTTCAATATCTTTCAGCATGCAATCGAACTCGGTATCAGAGTAGGTAAAATCACCGCTCCTAGGGCGTATCAGTACCCGAACCGGAATCGAAAGTTGCTCCCGTACACTTTTTAAAAGCCCGTAAGAAGGGGTAACACCACCCACTCCCAGCTCACTGCATAGCTCTATTCTGTCAGCTCCTCCCTTTTCGGCATTGAGGGCAGATTCAACTGAATTGGCGCAAACTTCTACTAGCATTTACCTATATTTAATGCTATAAAAATAACCATACCACCCCTATGCAACGAAGAAACTTTCTAAAAAATTCAACCAAGGGCACCGCCGGTCTTATGGCCTCTTCCTTATTGACCTCTTGTAGTGATTCGAAAAAAGAAAAAACGGCCCTTAGTGAACAACCGACCCTGAAACCAATTGTCATTTGTACCTGGGATTTTCACAATGCTTCTGCAAAAGCTTGGGAGGTACTCGAAAAAGGTGGTAGTGCATTGGATGCCGTGGAGCAAGGTGTTATGATCGAGGAGGCGGATACTGAAAACCAAACAGTTGGTATCGGGGGGCGCCCCGACCGCGATGGCAAGGTAACACTGGATGCCTGCATCATGGACAAAGATGGGAATTGTGGTGCCGTATTATGTATGCAAAACATCGCCCACCCCATATCGGTCGCCCGAAAAGTAATGGAAGAAACGCCTCATGTAATGTTGGCCGGAAAAGGGGCCGAACAGTTTGCATACGAACAAGGTTTTGAAAAAACGGAGCTGCTGACCGAAAAATCTAAAAGAGAGTGGGTCGAATGGCAAAAAACATCTCAGTACAAACCTATTATCAATATTGAAAATCATGACACGATCGGCATGCTGGCAATTGATGCGAATGGGGACATTTCAGGTGCTTGTACCACCAGTGGCATGGCCTATAAAATGACCGGCCGTGTTGGTGATTCCCCCATTATTGGTGCCGGGCTTTTCGTTGACAATGAGGTGGGCGGTGCAACCGCTACCGGGGTGGGCGAAGAAGTAGTGCGCACAGTAGGTAGTTTTCTAATTGTGGAATTAATGCGGCAGGGGAAATCCCCTCAAGAAGCTTGTGAAGAAGGGGTAAAACGTATTATTGCCAAGAACAAAGACAAGCAAGATTTTCAAATTGGTTTTATCGCTATCAACAAAAAAGGAGAGACCGGCGGCTATTGCATTCATTCGGGATTCACTTACCGCACCTATTCAAAAGAAGGACACGTAAACAACCCCTCGGAATCCTATATAAAAGCTTAAGTTCTAGATCGGCACAAAAAGTAAATTATTGTTTAGTTTTGAAGCCTGCTTCCAAAATAGATGGGGATTATTTCATGGCAGGTTTCACTCATAAAACGAACAATGCCTTACAAAGCTGCCGATATCGAACTTCATTCACGAATCGCCAAGTTACTTGAAACTGCAAGAAGTCAGGTAGTTCGCTCTGTGAATAGCATCATGGTCGCCACCTATTTTGAAATAGGAAGAATGATTGTTGAAGAAGAACAGCACGGTATGAACAGGGCAACATATGGACAACAGCTGACACTGGGATTATCAAAATTCCTAACCCAAGAGTTTGGCAAAGGTTTTTCAGTAAGGAACGTTGAACAAATGAGGCAGTTTTATATCAACTATAGAAAACCGCAGACGGTGTCTGCGGAATCTACAAATATCGTTTTCGAACCTGATAAAAA
>CALIIC010000097.1 GCA_938020445.1 uncultured Flavobacteriaceae bacterium
CAAATCGCTTTTGGCCCGGTCCAGTTCCACCTTGGGAACCAAAGGGTCTCTTATAAAATTCTCTTCCCCATTACTCTCTTTATCCGCAAAGATCTTTTCCACCCTTTTGGGGCGTTCCCTTTGTTGGGTGTGTCCTTCGAAGAGCAGGTCCATCTGAATGGATAGGGGCTTGGTCTGGGTCTGTTCTATGTCCCGCAGGATGGCAATGTTGGCCTCGGTGCGCTTGCGGTTTTTAAGGATTTCCTGCATGAGGCTTTTCCCAAAACGTTGGTTCGGGCGAAAGCCGTGCCACTCGAAAAAGTCCATCATGAGGTCTATGCCCTCCGAATAGCTTTTGGCGAACTGCTTCGAGAACTTCTTAAAACGTTGTGCCGTATTTCTACGGAACCGTATGGTGAAAAATTGATCCATTTTTTTACTCCTTATTCTGTCAATTGGGTCATTTTTTTTCAATGTTTACGGGCCTTGCCAAGCCTTATGACCCAATCTTCCCTTTTTATTAAAATCTAAATCCAATCATAAACTCCTCATTTTCAGTAATCTGAAAATCAATCAGACCCTGCAACGTCGCATTCGCGCGTTGCCCTCTTGCTATTCCTTTTGACCCCGCAGGGGCCAATAATGAATACCTTTCCTTTAAGTTACTTTCTGATGCTCGTGGAACTGTTATTTCCTGTGGATTTTAAGAGTGTTTTTAGGTGATTTTTGAGGATATGGAAAGGCTTCTTAAAAAAGCTTGCATTTTTTTCAATGGTTATTTTAATGACAAGCAAGCGGAGAAAAATCCGCATGCGCCCTATTTCAATTTTATGAAACGCTTATCTTTCCGAACCTTCCTACGGCAGGCAGGCCGCTATAAAATGGAAACAGGTACCGAGCGCAGTCAAGTATTCTATGATTTGGGGAAAGCGGAAAATGGGTATTTGATTTTATTCCATAAAAAAGACGGCCAAAAAATGACCGCCCAGTATTTAAATAATCAATGTGTCCTAAACGCAAAAAGAGAATTTGTAGGAGTACAATTTCCGTATCGTTTCTTCTTCCAAAACGGTTTCATAATCAAGCCCGTTTTCGTTGGCATAGGTAGTCAATGATTCCTTATGCCGTCCTTCGATTTCCTGTCTTGCTTGCTCCAACAACCGTTGTTGGGTTTCGCTATCTAGATTGTTATAGTTCAAAAAAATCATGGTTCTAATTTTTCGATTATAGGATTCCGTTATCGGTAAAACTGTAGTAGTCACCATTGGGGATAATGATCAGATGATCTAATACCTTGATGTCGAAAAGTTCTCCCGCTTTTTTTATTTTTCGGGTGATTTCCCTGTCCGATTCGCTCGGTCTAAGGGTACCGCTCGGATGATTATGGGTCAGGATTATCGCGGGACAAAGACATTTCAGGACGACCGAAAATATAATCCGAAGGTCAACACATGTAGTGGTGATACCTCCTTGTGATATTTGATAGATTCCTTTGACCTTATTGCCGTTGTTTAGCATAACAATCTTAAAAGATTCGTGAAGGCCTATCGTGTCCTTGTCCCAATGGTCGAAAATCATGTCCGCGGCATCTTGCGAACTACTTATTTTTTTCCAAAAAGTAGCGGGTATCCGCTCTTTGTAACTTACTTTGATTTCATTAACTTTATATTTCATTACTCTTAAGGTTTACAATTTATAGGTGATGAAAAAGAGGGCGGTACTTTCCACGGGAACGCCCTCTTTGATTTTTAATATTCGTTCGGCAACAATAGGACTCTATTGGCATAATAGACCGTAAAATCCTCGAAAGGGAATGGTGCCTCTTTTATCCAGACCGTTCGTAACGGGGTGCCGTATTCATTCAAAAAAAATAAACAGGCATCGTACTTCTTGGCCGTTTTGGTAGGGACGGGAATCTTTCTGTATTCAATGGAAAGGAACCCCTGTGTCATTAACGGATGTTTTAATTCGGATACAATCAGTTCCAACAGCCAATCACAACCAGTTCTATCCACAAGGAATTTTACCCCGTCGGAACAATGTCCCGTATTTTCTGGAAGCGCATAAAGATGTTCGGCCCTCCCAAAATCTAAAAGGCTCTTGCGTAGTTTGATGCGATCTTTTTTAGTGTACATTTTGCTAGTTCTTTAAATGAATAAAAAAGGGGCAAGACCCAATAAGGCCCGCCCCGTTTTGGTTAAGTGGTTCCGTTCGCATCTTTGGAACCCAATAAAACGACCTCGTTGACGATTACCTCGGTAATGACCCTTTTGACCCCTTCCTTGTCCTGATAGCTTCGAGCGGAGAGTTTTCCCTCGACGGCTATCTGTTTGCCCTTTCCCGCATAGCGTTGGATAATCTCCGCATTTCGGCCCCAGACCACGATGTTGTGCCAATCTGTTTTTTGGGTCTTTTCCCCGTTCGTGGCCTTAAAGATCTCATTGGTGGCCAATGAAAATCGACTTACTTTTTTACCATTGTCCAAAACGGTCAGTTCTGGGGTTCTTCCTAGGTTTCCGATCAACTATACTTTGTTTCTGATACTACTCATAATTGAAAAAATTTAAATTAAAAATGGTGCTGCCCGACTCTCGAACAGCTATTAAAAATGATTTGCGATCTATATCTGAAGCGTTTTCCTTCTTTTGTTGGGTGGTGGCTGTTTTTCCCTTACTGCCGTTTTTGGAGGTGTCCGCTGATTTCATATCCATTGTTTTTGATTTGCATACCATAGCGCCTTCGCTGTTACCTTCTTTTTGTTGCTTGTACCATTTACAATGTTCATTGCGGGGAGGACGTATAAAAAAGAGCCCTGCTTAACGCAGGGCCTGGCTTTATGCCGTAATCCCCGAAAGGAATGTTGTTTTTTCGCCATCAAAAAGAAGGGGACGGCGGGGGTGCACAATGCGAATCAAAAACGGTCATGAAATGGGAAGCGGACACCGGAGCGGCAGTAAGGGTAACGGGTACCACTTATATTTGAAGAGTTAATGGTATTCGGTTTTTGGCAGATTGGCTCATCTAGTATTTTGGAAGGATATTCTTACGTAAAATTGTATATTTAGGATTATGAAAGTTAAAGAACCCGAAATATCTTACAATAAGGTGGGCGAGGATATAAAAAACACCTACTCTTCTGACTATCTTTTTCGTTTCAGATTGACCATGGGGCGTATCGGGGAAAGCTTGGTACAAGAGCTGTTCCACATGGAAGGATATCAGACTTACAAATACGGAATGGAGAATATTTATCAACATTTGTATCATCAGATAAAGGAGGAAAATAGCACTACCGCAAGATCGATACGTTGTTCGCCGGATTTGGTAGTTTTTAATCCTAAAAAGGACCGGACCAATTTTATTGAGGTTAGGGTATGTATGTCCAACTATTTTAAGTTTGATCAGAAGTGGAACGACTATCCTTCAAAGTTCCCCGGAGGTTTTTTTGTAATTGTCACCCCGCTTCATTTTTATCTAGTCAGTTTTGAGGAAATGAAAGAAAGGCGCAGATTAGTATTTGAAAAATCCGATGATGTCAAACTTACAGAAAACAATATTTTTGATTTTAGAAATAAATCGATTGGGAATTTTGAACAATTCGCATCAGTCTATTTCGGACCTAGCTTTCGAGAAGCTCATAAGAAAATCGGTATGGAATTGAGATAGTTGGAGTAGTGCTGATTGTCTAAAGTCAGTGACGTACTACCTTTTTTTAAGTACCACTTCCCTGCTTCCCAAATTCTCCCGGAGTATGACAATAAAGCGTTCTCCATCCCCAAGAGTAGCCTTTCGATATACCCGAACAAATTTAACGGTATCCCCATGTCGTACCTTTCCCGGCATTCCATGGGTATAGATCGGCTGCATGGGGCGTTGTTGGTAGGAGGATTTCTTTCTATTGCTTCCCTGTACTTTACTAAACTCCAAGGAATCGATATCAAAGTCGATTCCGGACTTATTGGCAATCTCATATTGGACAAATAACAGATTCTCATAATACACACGATTGACAACTGTCAGAGTCATGCCTTTTTTACGCTTTATCTTTCGCATGCGTTCCGGCCCGGCCAGCATCGAGTTGCAGGACTTGGTCAAAAAGTCCTTGGATACCGATTCCTTTTCCGGGGTAGGTATTTCCAAAGAGTCCTTTACATTGACCTTATCGTGAACGGAATTCTTTTCAACAATCCTCGCGGATGGCATCCGCCCGTTTTCATTGCCGATACTTTCCGCCAAGGAAATAAAGCGGTTGAGTTCCGACAACTTTTCGGCATAGCGCACGATATAGGAATAGACCTTCCCGTCTACGGTGATGACCAATAAATTGCTAGGTTCGCCTTCGACCGCCTTGAGCAGTCCCAAGGATTGTCCCTTTTCCCTATTATAGGTAAAGGCAAAATCTTCCGATCCGACAATACCCTGACGTATTTCAGAAGGAAAGAAAAGGGCCAGGTTCATTTGCTCATTGGCATAGAGGGTATCCAGTACCTTTGGCTGTCCTGCCGATAGGGAGCTGATGGAAACAAAAAAGAACAATACTAACTTCACGGATATTTTCATGATACTAAATTTTAAGAATGAATATTTATTTTGAGATCAGCAACAGCCGATAGTTGTTGTTGACGGTCACCTTGACATTGCGGTGGTTGCGCTGAAAAACCCTTTTAATACCGCCTACCTGTGGTACCCCGGGAATATTGATGTCCTCGACCACATCTCCCAACACCTCCTGGAAAGCCTGCTCCCGCACGCTGTTGCGGATATAGATGCCCTCCAGACCATCGGCCAGGTCGAAGGCCATCAACTTGATGGGGCGATGCTCGATATTGGT
>CALIIC010000098.1 GCA_938020445.1 uncultured Flavobacteriaceae bacterium
ACCGCATTCAAGGTACGTGAATCATCTACCGCATTGGGTGGTGCGTTGGGTGCTGGTATCACTACAATGGTCGAAACCGATGCGCTAACACCTCCCCTGTTATCCACCACTACTAGACTTACGGTATAGCTACCGGCAGCATTAAAGATGTGTGAAATATTCGGGGTAGTTTCTATAGCCGTATTGTTAACCCCCGAACTTGGATCTCCAAAATCCCAGCGGTATTCTACAATCGTATCGCCCGCATCTGGATCGGTAGAGTTATTTCCGTTAAAGGCAACCGTATCCGGGGCACCATCCAAAATACCATTCTCAACGGTTATTGAAGCAATCGGAATTTGATTTGCCGCAGTAACGGTTATAGTGAGCTGCGCCGTATCGTTTAACTGAGGGGTTCCATTGTCTGTGACGGTTAATGTGACATTATAGGTACCCGGAGCACTAAAGGTATAATTGGGATTCGCAGAAACATTCGAATTTCCACCATCGTCATAGTTCCACAAATAACTAATCGTATCACCCGCATCTGGGTCTGAAGATTGGTCTCCTGTAAAATTGACCGTTAAAGGGGCTGGCCCAGTAATTACATTCGCACTTGCAACAGCCGTTGGTGCCTGGTTGGTTGGCGGTAGTATAGTAACGGTAACAGTGTATTGGGCCTCAGAACCATCTTGGGCGGTCACTGTATACATTACCGGACTACTAAAGTTTTGAGCCACCCCAGAATTCGGGCTTAAAGAAGCACCGGTAAAGGCAATCGTCGGAACCAATGCCGCTACATTTGCACCATTTGGTAAACTTACGGCAATCGCTGTTCCCGTAATGGTCCCGGCCACCCCATTGATGCTAAAGCTATCAATGCTCTTGGCCGAACTGGCAGCCGTGGTTACACTTACCGTATATTGGATCTCAGAACCATCTTGTGCGGTCACCGTATAAACAACCGGACCGCTAAAATTTTGGGCAATACCGGAATTCGGACTGATAGATGCTCCTGTAAAAGTTATCACGGGGGATAGGGAACCGAGGTTTGTACCCGCGGGCAATACCATGGTAATGGCCGTTCCGGTTATCGTCCCGGCAACCCCGTTGATGCTAAAGCTATCAATACTCTTGGCCGCACTGGCACTAACGGTTACATTGACCGTCCATACCTGCTGATCACCATTTCCTGCCGTAACTGTATATTCCACCGGATTATTGAAATCTTGCACTGCACCGATTCCTGGTACTACGCTTGATCCAGCAGAAACACTCAAAATAGTAGGAGCCACATTTAGGTTGGTACCATCCGCAACATTTACAGTTACTATATGATTCACATTATCAACAACTGAACTGTTTTGAACCGGCAACGAAAATGCCGTAATATCGGTTCCATTGGGCTGGGGTCCTCCAGTAATATTTACACCAATACTACCACTAATATCTGGGTCAGAGACCGAGATTGCCGTAATCACTACACTACCTGCCGTAACACCCGTCAAAAGACCGTTCGCATTTACCGTGGCAATGCTTTCATTACTCGATGCCCAAGTGACACTGGGGTCTGTAGCATTATCAGGAAGCACCGTTGCGATTAATTGTCGAATTGGGCCCGTTACACTTGGGTCTTCCTGTGATACCGTAATGCCGGTGACCGGTACTCTTGGGGTTCCTACAACCGTTACCACTATGGTGGCGGTCGCATTCGGATTGGATGTACTGCTAACTGTAATGGTTGCCGTTCCTTCAGCAAGCGCAGTTAAATTTCCTTGGGCATCTACCGAAACTACGTTTGGATCACTCGAGACCCATGTTAAGCCTTGATCGGTGGCGTTCGCCGGGTTAAAAGTTACAGGGCATTCACGGGTTGTTCCCAAAAGCATTTCCAATGCATCATGTTCTCCAAGATCAATGGAAATAACAGCTACATTTTGAACAACTTCGAACGCTACCGAAGTATTCAACTCTTGCCCATTTTCATCTCTCAGTAAAAATACGATTTCAACACTGCCGAGTGCATCCGGAGTAAACGTAAATTGATATACTCCTGGAACAATTGAATTATAGCTTGTCTCAAGGATGATTCCACTAGCATCGGAAGGTGTTAAGGAACCGCTCCCAGACACGAATTGAAGGGCCGCTTCGTAGGTTACCGTCGGTGAGGCCGCCTGTGCTTGTAAGGTCAATGTCAAGGGGGCCGCTTCTCCTAGTTCAATTTGGGATATGCTGCTCGCAGCAGTCCAAACCACCGGTACATCTTCCAAGGTATATGATAGTTCCAATTCCTCAGTAAATCCGAAATTATCCGAACCTACTACTTTGATAACATGTGCCCCTTTCTGCTCCCCGATATACATCAAAGAGGCGGATAAGGGATCAAAGGGAAATTCAGCGCCACTTTCAACCCTATTCCCATCAGCGTCTTCAAAATGGCCAATACCGCTTAAAATTTCGTATACAAAGGAATAAGTATATCCTTCCAACTCCGCTTCGGGTATTACCGTTACCGTAGTAGAAAGACCTTGATTTACAAATCCTTCGGCCGTGTGGCGTTCCACCAGTTCGAACTCTACCTCGGTGACTAGACCAACTTCTTTGGTACAGGCCAAAATGACCATCAAGGCAACCAAGACATATCCGAATATGTTCGAGAACTTTTTCATTTGTTACATCACCTATCTAATTTCAAAAATGATGGTCTCTTAAGTACGAAAGTACTTCATTAAGACATCATCTGTAAGATTCTTCGGCGTATACATAGAAAATCGCGATAAAAGTAAAACTAAAATGGCCTTTGAAGGATTATGGGGCTTTACAGCTATTTCTAGTTACTACCTAGGGTAAAGGTACAAATTGTTACTGCGCCGCTGGGCAATAGCAATCGTATTTTCGTTCTGGCTGTCCAAAGTCGTATCCCAGCGTAATTTGATGAAAACCACCATTGTCCAAACGGATATCACCTGATTGATACGAATAATTATAAGACACCATAAAGTTTTTAATGTTTGCCCCAATAATGGGCGTAAACAATTGAAGCCGTTGCTCTCCGAAGTTATCACCATCTATAAATTGGGCACCATCAAAACTTCTTCGATATGAAATACCGCCCCAAATTCTGCCGAAATCCACATCCTTATAGATTTTAGCATTGATATCAAGCGTTTTTTCCTTTGTAAAATCAGTAAGTTGAAACAAGACCGATGGTTCTATCTGCACCGCGTTTCTACCAAAAACATACCCGACCGAGAAAAGATATCTCCTTAGATTATCAATAACGGGCACATTGTTGGGATCTAATCTTCCCACCCTATAGAGGCTTCTTTCAGTACTTAAAAGATTCAAGGCGGCGAAGTGAGCATAGAATTCCATAAGATTATAGGACATTCCTAAATCAACGTTATAATAACCTTCGCTAATTTTTGACCCGGTAATCGCTGGATCTACTACACCTCCTGGAGACACAAATTCACTCTCATCCAAACTACTTTGCAAATAGGTAGGGCTCAGACCAAAAGAAAGTTGGTTCAAAGCTCTTACGTCCCCCGCCAGTTTCAAATGATAGGCATAGGTCAACTTAACACCTGTTTGCGCATGGTAGCCATTCGCATCATTAAAAATAATCGCACCAATTCCAGTATTGGTATCTCCCAATCTAAAATGGGCATTCAATGTTTGTAGGTTTGGGGCGTCTTGTACGTCAAACCATTGCTGACGTATGGTGGCCCTTATTTTACCTCCCTGCCCAATACCGGCCATAGACGGATATACCAGATAGTAATTATCCGCGAGATAATCGAAGTATACGGGGATACCTTCTTGCGCAAAAGACTGAAAACCAAACGCAAAGACCGACAGCAAAACTAGTAAACGTTTTTTCATTATGGGATTTTGGGAATAAAAGTCGTCTAAATATAAAGTATAACGAACGAAATACCACATTATTATATAGTAATCGGCTTGGAAAATGATTGTATTTTTGCATAAAACGATTTATGATGAAAGAGTTTAACATTACCGTCCGGGAAACCAATAACCCTGCGATTCTCAAATTTGAGACCAATCACTTTCTTACCAAACACGCCAATTACGAATTCAAAAACATAGATGAGGCCAAAAACGCTCCTTTGGCCCAGCAGCTTTTTTACCTTCCGTTTATCAAAACCGTCTACATTTCTGGCAACTTCATTGCGCTCGAGAGATATGATATCGTTCAATGGAACGACGTCAAAGACGAAGTTGCCCAACAAATGGTCGAATACCTAAATTCAGGGGAACCCGTTGTAATCGAAGTCGAAAAGGAACAAGTATCCAAAAAGCTACCGGTAACCGTCTATGCAGAGGTAACACCCAACCCGTCGGTTATGAAATTCGTCGCCAGCCGACGTATCGTTCCCGCTACCTTGGAATACAAAAACATTGATGAAGCCAAAGACTCTGCCCTGGCCAAAGAATTGTTTCATTTTCCCTTTGTAAAAGAAGTATTTTTTGATGAAAATTATGTTTCAGTTACTAAATTCGATGTTGCCGAGTGGGAAGATATCACCTTGGAACTCAGAGAACATATTAGAGATTTTATTGCCGATGGCAAAGAGGCAGCTTCAACTCAAAGCATTGTGCAAAAATCGAAAGAGGCACCGGCGCAATTGATGAAAAGCCAGGATTTGGACGATACCTCCAAACAAATTATTGATATTCTGGAGGAATATGTGAAACCTGCGGTGGCGAGTGATGGTGGAAATATCTTGTTCAAGTCGTATGAGGAAGATGAAAAACGGGTGAATGTTATTCTTCAAGGAGCCTGTAGTGGTTGCCCTTCCTCTACTTTCACCCTTAAAAACGGTATTGAAACCATGCTCAAAAATATGATGGGCGATAAAGTGAATGAGGTCGTGGCCATCAACGGTTAATTTCCAGAAAGCGAGGTATGGAATCAAATTTTATTTTGGTACCTTGTAGTAAATATTAAAAACACTAATTATGGCAGTTTTAAAAGTAATTGAAGTATTGGCTAATTCCGATAAAAGTTGGGAAGATGCCGCTAAAAAAGCCGTTTCACACGCGTCAAAATCCGTAAAGAACATTCGTTCTGTATATATCAACGAACAGAGTGCATCAGTAGATGATGGCGAGCTAAAAGAATATAGGGTGAACGTTAAGATTACCTTTGAAGTAAAATAAACGCATTGATCATTCTATTTGATACAAAGCATCGGTCTGGAGACCGGTGCTTTTTTTATATACCTGGTTGCAGTAGTTTTGCCCTATGCTGCGAATATTTTCAATTTCCCTACTACTCTTGTTTGTAGCAGATCTCTACTCTCAAAACGATGATACCATGAATCCGAAATATACAAATGCCCTGATCAATGAGACCAGTCCGTATTTACTGCAACATGCCCATAACCCGGTCAACTGGGAGGCTTGGAATCCTGAAACACTAAAGAAGGCAAAGGAAAAGAACACCTTATTATTAATCAGTATCGGGTACGCTGCCTGCCATTGGTGCCATGTGATGGAGCATGAATGTTTTGAAGATCCGGAAGTTGCAGAAACGATGAACGCGAATTTTGTGAATATCAAAATAGACCGCGAAGAACGCCCGGATATTGATCATATTTATATGGATGCCCTTCAGATGATGACCGGTAGTGGGGGATGGCCATTAAATATTGTGGCCTTGCCAGACGGTCGTCCTTTCTGGGGCGCCACCTATGTAAAAAAAGAGGATTGGATCAAGGTTTTAGGGCAGCTATCAAATTTGTACAAAGAAGATCCTGCCAAAATCGAAGCCTATGCCAAGGACATGGCTCAAGGCATTAAGGCAATGAATTTAGTAGAACCCAACACCGGTTCAAAAATTATTGAAATTGCGGCATTGAACGATGCGGTAAAAAACTGGTCGCGTTATTTTGACACCTATTTGGGGGGATATAAACGAGCTCCGAAATTCATGATGCCTACGAATCTCAACTTCTTATTGCATTATGGCACAGCTCAAAAAGATAAAGAAGTGCTTGAGTACGTTCATACCACTTTGACTAAAATGGCATGGGGCGGTATTTTTGATCATCTTGGCGGTGGCTTTTCCCGCTATTCTGTCGATACCAAATGGCATATTCCCCATTTTGAAAAGATGTTATATGATAATGGCCAACTGGTGAGCTTATATGCACAGGCATATGCTGCCACAAAAAACGATTTATACAAGCATGTGGTAGACGAGACCATCCGTTTTGTAAAAGAGGAACTCACCGATGAAAGCCATGGTTTTTATTCCTCCCTTGATGCAGATAGTATTGACGATAAAGGCGCACTTGAGGAGGGGGCTTACTATGTCTGGAAAAAAGAGGTGTTGGAAAGTGTATTGGGAGTGCATTGGCCTATTTTCAAAGACTTTTTTAATATTAACCGATATGGACATTGGGAGCACGGGAATTATGTACTCATTCGTGATGCTTCGAAAGAAGAGATTGCCAAAAAGCACTCAGTAACTATACAGGAACTGGATAGCACAATTTCACAGTCGGTCATTATTTTGACGGAGGAACGAAATAAAAGAAATGCGCCGCGCTTAGACGACAAAATACTTACCTCGTGGAATGGCCTTATGCTAAAGGGGCTTGTAGATGCCTACCGGTACTTGGGCAACGAAACCTATTTGGACCTCGCCTTAAAAAATGCCGCGTTTATTGAGGAAAACATGGTCCGCCCCGACGGAGGTCTTTTTCATAACCACAAAAAAGGGAAGAGTACCCTCAACGGATATTTAGAAGATTATGCAACTGTTATCGAGGCGTATATTGGTTTGTTCGAGCTTAGTTTTGACGAGGCGTGGTTGTTTCGGGCGAAGGCATTGACCAACTACTGTATTACGCATTTTTCAGATCCAACCAGCGGTTTGTTTTATTTCACCAATACCCAAGACGATTATGTGATTCGCAGAACGCTCGAAGTGTCTGACAATGTCGTTCCCGCCTCCAATTCTATAATGGCCAAAAACCTATATCGCCTATCCCGACTTTTTCCAAGGGAAAAGTACGGGCAGTTGGCGGAACAAATGCTTAGGAACGTACAAGGTAATTTTAGTGAACAAGCACAAAACCATGCAAATTGGATGCAGCTGGCGCTCTATATGAACCAACCTTTTTATGAAATAGGGGTCGTTGGGAGCACGTATCGGGATACTTCCTTAAAAATAGGTGCCGCCTACCTGCCAAACGTGCTTATTGCCGGAACCGAAAAAGAGGGGACGTTGGGGATGTTAAAAAACCGATTTCAAGAGGAAGAAACCCTAATCTACGTCTGTATGGAAGGCGTTTGTAAGTTACCTTTGCATAAGCCAGTAGAAGCTTTGGAACACGTACAATTTTAGTTTTACCATTGTATTTTGAACGCTTTTTAAACTCCATACCGTAGTAAAATGAAAGAACTTACAAATTACCAGGAACATATAGACAATGCAATTGATTGGCTGTGGGCCGCACTACCCAATTTAATTTTAGCCATTTTAATTTTCTTTGTCGGTTTGTGGGTGATGCGGGTCATTAATCGTTTGGTTGCCCGTTTCTTTGAAAAGAAAGATTACGACCTAACGCTGGAATCATTTTTACAAAGCTTTATCAGCATTGCCCTAAAAGTTATCTTGTTTGTGATCGTTGTAACACAATTGGGTGTAAAGTCATCTTCACTGGTTGCCATGGTCGGAGCCGCAGGCCTTGCCATTGGCCTGGCCTTACAAGGGTCTTTGGCCAACTTCGCCGGCGGTGTGCTTATTTTGATTTTTAGGCCCTTTAAAGTGGGTGATTTCATCTCTGCCCAAGGAGTTGACGGTGTTGTAAAAGAAATCACCATTTTTACCACCAAGCTGAACACTTTTGGGAATCAGGTGGCGATTATTCCCAACGGACAGTTAAGCAATAATAACATTGTGAACTACAATGCGGAAACAACACGAAGAGACAAAATAGACGTGGGTATCGGTTATGGTTCCAATATCAAAACCGCCAAAGATATTCTCTTACAAATTTGCGCGGAGCACGAGGGTATTATGAAAGACCCGGCTCCGGAGGTATATGTGGGGGAATTGGGTGATAGTTCTGTAAATTTAACCCTGCGCTTTTGGGCAAGCAACGATGATTTTTGGGCGGCTCACTTTCATGTTCTGGAAACACTTAAATATAAATTCGATGAGGCGGGCATCGACATACCGTTTCCGCAGCGAACGATACATACGGTAGAATAGCAACATTAAAAAGGCAATGGATAATTCAGAATTGGCTTAGTTTTTGATGCAATTTAATCGGTTCCCAACCTTTTTAATGCATTAAAATCCAGTCGTTATGAAAAAAATTACACTGCTTTGCCTTATTGTCGTCTTTTCTTCTACTGCCCTATGTGCACAGGACAACCCCATCGGTTTTTTTACCAACAATCCGTTATGGGGACAATTCTATCATTTAGGGGATAAACAGGTAACCTATGTTCTAAAAGACACACCGTACCTAAACAAGGATTACCAAGACGGGACCATATTCATACATGGAGAAAGCGCTTTTTCGGCTCCTATGCGGTATAACTCGGCTAAGGATCTTATAGAATTTTTGGATGAAGACAATATAAAAAGAGAGTTGTTAAGAAGACCTTATATAACCGCTACTTTGGATAACGGCGCGCACTATCATATTACTTCCTATTGGGACGAAGACAAGAACACCGAAAAATTCGGTTATTTTACCTCCTTAAATGATGGGGAGGCCCAGTTGTTGTATCGTGCTGAGAAAGAAATTAGGATGGGCGACAAAAAGTATGGCAACACCGTCATAGAGGTTTCGGTCAAATATAGAGACTTATCGGCTTTTTACCTTAAACAAGGAAAGCAGCCCTCTAAAAAGGTGAAATTGAATAAAAAAACGGTTCTGGCATTGCTCGACGACAAACGACCTGCTTTGGAATATTTCATCAGCAAGAAAAAATTGAATCTCAGAAAAAAACAAGACGTCCTAACCTTATTGGAATACTACAACGCCCTACGATCATAAGGTTGAAGAGAAGCATTGAATGCTGCTTTCTTGGGAAATTAGAGCGGTTTTTTCTTTTTACCGGTCAATACGAAGTCTTTGAGGTAAAAGGGCTCAAAATACGCCACATCTTCAAATTCCGCTGCGATGAATTTGGTATGGGAAAGCAAGCTCATCTCCCGCGCCGAGGGCACCATGTCTTCTTGAAAGAAAACGGCATTGCTCTCTAGCACACCTCTGCACTTTTCAGCACCACTGCCTACCAACAAGACCGTTCCTTGTGATAGACAAGATGCAAACGATGTTGGCTCAATAATTTCTGCCCGGGTCTCCCGCAGCATTTGATGATTCGTATCGAAAATAGCGGAATACACTTCCATACGTCGCGCATCTAACAAAGGGATGATAAAATCATACCCATCGGAATCGGCCGTATGCGCCAAACTTTCCAAGGTAGGAATCGAAATCAATGGAATATCCAAAGAGAAACACAGGCCTTTTGCCGCCGATACCCCAATCCGCAATCCTGTATAGGAACCCGGACCTTTGCTAACGGCAATTGCATCCAAATCGGCCAATTGCTGACCGGCCTCTTGCATTACTTCGCCTATAAAAACATGCAGTTGTTCGGAGTGGGAATAATTAGGGGTGTTGTGCTCCTTTATCCCCAATACAATCCCGTCTTTGGCAACGCTAACAGAGCAATTGGTCGTCGCCGTCTCTAAATTTAAAATGAGTGCCATGCCACAAAGATACCCTTTGCTTAGTTCAAAGAAATGGGAATACCAAAGTAAAATTCCAATATCTTCAATCGAAAAATATAGTCATACTTCGTTCGCACTACTTCTGCTTCTGCATTATCCAGTCTAGACTGTGCCTGGCTAAATTCAAAGGCGTTCATTAAACCTACGTCAAAACGCTCTTTGGAATAATTATAAGCCAAACGACGTGCTTCCGAAGTTTTTTCCGCTGCTTCATAAGCTTTGTAAAATGTGGTTACATTTACATATGCTTGATTTACATCTGTCTCCAATTCCAACTTCACCCGTTGTAGCTCAACATTGGCAATATCTACAGCAATTTTGGACCTTTTGATGCCATTTCGAGTACTAAAGCCGTTGAATATAGGAACATTCATTTGCGCCCCATACGAAATACCATCATTAATGTACAACTGATTTTTCAGGGGAATACGTTCTCCGGTAATATTATCCCGGTTTTGATCTGAATAACGTGTATTGTAGTTTATGAAAGCACCAATGGTAGGATATCTAGCCCCTTTGGCAATTTCCAAGTCCTTTTCTGCTAATTCCACTCCAGACAAAGCAAACCGAATATCGTTTCGAAAGGTCAATGCTTTGTCAAAAATTACTTTAGCTGAATTTGACAATATGTCGGAAGGCGGAATATCAAACTCATCCTCGGCAATATCAAAGTTCTCATAATCTGTGATTTGCAACAATTGTGCAAGGCTAATTTTAGAAATAAGCACCAAGCTTTCTCCATTTACCACTTGTTGTTCTTGTGTGGCAGCGGTGGCTTCAATTTCTAACAAATCGCCTCTAGGTACTACTCCAGACTCTACCAATTCTGCGGTTCGCTTTAAATCTTGTTCGGTGACCGCATATTGCGCTTTTGCCACCTTTAAAGACTCTTTATTTGAGAGTACTTGCAAATAAGCATTGGCGACACTCAAACGAATATCATCTTTGATATCATCTAAACGATATTGTTGGGAAATTCCCCGAAGCTTAGCACGTTCAATACGGTTATAGTTACGGAGTCCGTCAAACAATGTAACCGAAGAGGTTAAATCACCGGAAGCGGAAAATATGGTAGCCGATACCAACGAGTTTGTTGTAGGATCTAACGCAAGTCCCGTATTGCCCGAAGCATTAAAAGAAGCGTTCAAATTGGGCAATAGCGCCGCTTTTGCATCGGATTCATCTATTTTTGCATTCTCTAAATCTAACTCAATCTGTTCAATTGATAAGTTATTTTCGACCGCATAGGTAACACATTCCTCGAGTGTCCATTTCTTTTGTTGCGCCGATAGCATACCTACTGCAAATACCAGTAGCAAAGTTGTTAACTTAAATTTCATTTGATTCTATTTTCTTGATTATTGATTGATGTCATTTATTACCCTTGGTCATCATCACTTCGTTCCAACTCGTTCCAAATTTTGATTTTGTCTTCTTTTTCCAAGCCAGAAACGATTTCTACATCGATCCCATCACTGACACCTAATTCGAGTTCCTTTCGTTCAAATTCGTTCTCACCCGTCTCAATTTCCACAAAAGGTTTTTGCGTCTCCTTATCAAACTGTAAGAGCGCTTCCTTCATTGCCAGCACATCTTTTTTCTCTTCCAAAACAATGGAGGCATTGGCGCTATACCCTGCACGCACATAAGCGGTATCGGTAACCACCAAATCTCCTTCGATCTTGAATTGTACGGCACCTTCTTCCTCGACACCTTTGGGTGCAATGAATTTGAGCTTCGCAGAATAGTTCGACTTCTCCAATGCGCCCAAATTAATTTCCAAAGGCATTCCCAGTCTCAATTTTCCAACTTCAGATTCATCTACTTCGCCTTCAAAGATCATTTTAGTCATATCGGCAATGGTCGCGATCGTAGTACCATCATTGAAGTTATTACTTTGAATTACCTGATCGCCTTCTTTTACAGGAATCTCTAAAATGGTTCCTGAAACCGTAGAACGTATATTCGTATTGGCGCTTGAAGACCCACCAGCAGAACCTACGCGAATGATACGATAATCATTTCGAGCATTATCGAGCTCTACATTGGCCTGGTCATATACCAACTTAAGATCATTAAAGTCTTTGCTTGCTACCACACCTTTATCAAACAAGGTCTTGTTCCGATTGTATTCCAATTTGGCATTGGCCAAACTCACCTCTGCATTTCGCACACGACCTCTTGCGCTCGCCAAAGACTGTTCGTTGGGCACTACTTTTATGGTAGCAATCAAATCCCCTTCTTTGATCTGTGTCCCTTCTTCCAAAAACACCTTATCAATGATGCCAGAAATTTGTGGTTTGATATTGATCTCATCCTCAGGGATAACCTTCCCTGTAACAATGACCTTGTTTACAATATCTTTGGTTTCTAATTCCGCAGTTTCATATAACTTAAGAGGCGTGCTATTCTTTTTCAAGAAAGAAACGACCGCAAATAAGACCAGCACTACTACTAGTCCGATTAATCCGTATTTTACGTACTTGTTCATTGTTTTTGATTTGATTGTTATTTGATTTTTTAGCTATCTATTGTTATTCTTCTCTAAGGGCATCAATAGGTTTTACACGAACCGCCTTGTTTGCTGGTATTAAACCTATTAAAAGACTCAAACTAATCATCAGCAAAAAGGAAAAAACAAATTGAGGTATCGTGACCATCGGATTTCGGAAAGGAGCATCGTTTCCCTGCGCGAAAAGAGAATCGATTAAGTTTAAGAGCCCCACTGAAATAGCAAAACCCATCATCCCCGCAAACACCGTAATTACAGCTGCCTCCAATATCACCTGTCTTCTTACAATCCTCGGTGTAGCACCCAACGCTCTTCTCACGCCAATTTCCTTGGTTCGTTCCTTTACCGTAATGAGCAGTATGTTACTGATAGCCACAACACCGGCAAGTAAGGACAGTAATCCGACGAACAAGGAAACCCCCTTTAATACAGTTGTAAAAATTGAAACACTTTTAAACACTTCTGACATATCAAAACTCCCTATAGCGCGTTCATCGGTCGGGCTGATATCGTATTTCGCCTTTAGTACTTTTTTAATCTTTGCCTCCACAATGGGCACTTCGGTTTCATCACTAAAGGAAATGGCCATCCATCCCATTCGATCTCCGGAGTTAAAGGCTTTTTGAAAGGTGGTAAAGGGAATGAACACTGCGTTTTCTCCGTCAATATTGATATTGTCATTGGGTTTATAAATCCCTACAATACTAAAGAACACCCCATTTATACGCACATCTTCCCCAATGGCATTTTCCCCTTTTTCAAAAAGGAGTTTGTAGGTTTCTTCCCCAATAACACAAACCTTCTTCGAGTTGTCCGTATCATTTCTATTCAGAAAACGGCCTTCAACAAGCTTCTTTTTCATGATTTCATCAATCTCAGGATAGTCTCCATAAACCGAAGATCCGCTGGTAAGCCCCTTTCTATAAACCGTTGCCACCCCTCGGTGACTCCCTAGTTCTATTCGCGGAGCTAATACATCTATTTCAGGAATTTGCTTTCTTAGGATATCAGCATCCTCTGTCTTAAATTTAATGCGACGGCCTCGTTCAAATCCTTTGTACGGTTCCGAAGTGCTTTGACTCCAAACGAATAGACTGTTCGAAGAGGTACCTGCAAATAAATTATTGAACCCATTTGACAGACCATTCGACGACCCCAATAATAACATCAGTATCACCATTGCAAAGATGACCCCGAGCATCGTTAAAAAAGTACGGAATACATTTTTCCCAAGAGTGTTAAACACCTCACTCCATAAATCTCTGTCGAATAACCACATATTATTTATCGTTTAATGCCACAATAGGTTTTATTTTTGCCGCTTTCATAGCAGGCAGTAAGCCAGCAAAAAAACCGGCAATGATCAAAATTATAGTTGCAATAAGTACGGTTGAAAAATCAACCGAAGGGTTCTTAAAAGCTGGGGCCTCGATTAACGGCCCAACGCCGGCCAGAATACCCGAAGCTATTAACAAACCTATAAAACCGGATAACGCGGTTATAAAGACAGATTCTAGAAGTACCAACTTAATAATTTGAATGGGTTTTGCTCCAAGCGCCTTTCGCACCCCAATTTCCTTGGTACGCTCTTTAACCGTAAAGACCATAATATTCCCAATACCTACTACTCCAGCCGTTAAAAGTAACATTACTACAAATATTGCTCCCGTATCGAGGATTCCCGTGAAGTTGTTAATATCGGAAAATGCTTCTGCATAATTCCAGATACGGATACCCGCCTGGTCTTTTGGTGCGACTTTATGTCTTCTTTTTAAAATTGTTTCTAAACGTCCTGAAAATTCCAAGGCCCTTGTCAAATCATAGGACGAATTATAAGTAAGCGCTATTTGATCTACATTATCAGTATTACTATAAATACGTTGGTAGGTTGAAATGGGCGCTAAAATACCCCTTTCGGCATTGTCGTCTCCGTCATCCGTAAAAACTCCAATAACCCGAAATGGCAATCCATTAAATTCAACAAACTTTCCTAACGCCGCCTCATTTTTAAAAAGGTCTTCTTTCACCTTTCTTCCTATCACGGCTACCTTCGCCCCTGAAACCAGGTCGTTCGTGTTAATAAACCGGCCTTGGGTGATAATCGTTTTTTCAATGACTTGGAAATCGGGATGCACCGCCTGTACCGTGTAAGACCCTGTTTCACTTTTGTAACGGGCAGTGGTTCTGCGAAACATACGCCCACTAATATTCTCAAAATCATCGGGAAAGCTCTTTCTGATATATTCAATATCATCGTTTTTCAACTGAATTCGACGTTCCGCCTCAAAACCTGCATACGCTTTTGAAGTAGTACCGGGTCGAATAAAGATGGAATTGGTAGCATCATCATTGAACTGTCCATGAAATCCATTGGTCATCGCATTCACGCAACCCAACAAAACTACAAGTATAAAAATCCCCCAACCGACGGAAAAACCAGTAAGGAAGGTTCGCAACTTGTTGTTCTTAATACTATTGAATATCTCTACCCAAATGTCTCTATCAAACATAAGCGGATGCTCTAACTTGTTTTATTTTTTTATCCTCCACGATTACACCATCTTTTAGATGTACGATACGTTTGCACATATCTGCGATATCGGGTTCATGGGTTACCACTAGAATGGTGTTCCCGTCGTCGTTGATTTTTTGAATAAGGTCCATCACCTCATAAGAGGTCTTACTATCCAATGCTCCTGTGGGCTCATCTGCCAAAAGTACTTTTGGTTCAGCAGCCATCGCTCTCGCAATCGCTACCCGCTGTTTTTGCCCTCCGGAAAGCTCACTGGGCAAATGCGTGGCCCATTCTTTTAAGCCTACCTGCCCCAAATATTTCAATGCTTTCTCCTGTCGTTCTTTTCTTCCAACTTTCTGATAGTATAATGGCAAAGCCACATTCTCCATCGCATTTTTGTAGTTGATCAGGTTGAACGACTGGAATACGAATCCTAAAAATTTATTTCGGTATTGCGCCGCCTTCGTCTCGTTCAGATTCTCGATCGGCACCCCATCGAGTACATAATCACCCGAATCGGCACCATCCAACATTCCTAAAATATTTAGCAACGTAGACTTTCCAGACCCCGAAGAACCCATGATGGCAACCAATTCGCCTTCTTCTACCGAAAAGTCGATCCCTTTTAGTACATGAAGGGAATTGCTTCCCATTTTATAGGATTTGTGAAGATTTTTTATTTGAATCATATTGAATCAGATTAGTGGTTCGGTGTCTTTCGAAGCTGGTTCTGCTATAAGACACTTCAGACGTTAATTTGTTACAAGAAATGTTTATTTTTTTTAACTAGTTGTTATCAGAAAATTCCTGAGGCTTTATCTCATTCCATACCTTGACCTTGTCACCTTCAGAAATACCTGCTTTTATCTCAACATAAATACCATCGCTGATCCCCAATTCAACATCTTTACGTTCGAATTGTTGATCCCCTTTCTCAATTTCCACGAACGGTTCTTTCGTAACCGAATCAAATTGCACCAAGGCTTCTTTGAGTGCGAGGACACTATCTGCTTTCGCCAAGATTATCGAAGCATTGGCACTTAGTCCCGCCCGAATAAAAGTGGTATCGCTTTTCGTCAAAGTTCCCTTAATTTCGAATTGAATGGCGCCATTCTCTTCATTGCCCTTCGGCGCTATATAGTCTAAGACGGCATCAAACTTTTGATTTTCGATGGCTCCTACCGTTATTTCCAAGGGAAGGTTTTCAGTAATCTTTCCAACTTCCGACTCATCTACTTTTCCTTCAAATATCATTTTCTCAACATCGGCGATTGCGGCGATAGTGGTTCCTTCGTTGAAATTATTACTTTCAATCACTTGATTTCCCACCTCTACGGGTACTTCTAGCACCATTCCGCTTACCGTCGCGCGAATTTGCGTATTGGCTGCGTTCCCATAGCCTTTGGCCGTTCCAGTTTTCACAATATCATATCTCTTATTTGCCGCACCATAGGCTTGTTTGGCCTGATCAAAACTGACCTCGGCTCGTTCCAAATCTACTTTTGAAATCACCCCCTTGGCAAAAAGACTTTTTTGACGGTCCATATTCCGTTTCTGATCATCTAAACCAATCTTGGCCTCATCAATGGCATTGCGGGCGTCGTTCAAAGCGTTTAAGTTGGGAACCACCTTCACGCGACAAATCAAATCGCCGGATTTCACATAGTCACCTCCTTCCACAAAGACTTCTTCGATAACCCCCGAAATATTCGGCTTGATCAGTACCTCTTCCAGCGGAAGAATGCTTCCCGTGGCCACTGTTTTACGAACAATATTTTGCTTTGAAGGCTCCTCTACTTCGTAGCGAATTGGGTCTTCGGTATTTTTCTGATACAGGTAATACATTGCTCCGCCAAAAGCCAATACAAGGGTGAGCAAGATTACGATGGTGACTGTTTTTTTCATTTTATATGCAGTTTGATTTGATTGATGTTATTCTAAATTATTTGTATTTATCTTATTACTAATTATTCTGAACGTAAGGCTTCTATGGGTCGTACTCGAATGGCACTGTTTGCAGGAATAAACCCTGCCAAGAGCCCGGAAACGATTAAAATAATCAAGGCAACAATGACAACCCCCAGGTTTACGTTCGGATTGGCAAACATATCTATTGGGCCGTTCATATCGAGTACGTAATTGATGCCGTAAATGAGCAAGGTGCCAAATACAATCCCGGCCATTCCGGAAATAATGGTCAGAAAAATAGACTCCATCAACACTTGCTTTTTGATTGACCATGGCCCTTCGCCCAATGCACGGCGAATTCCGATTTCCTTAGTGCGTTCTTTTACTACGATCAACATAATGTTACTAACACCTATGATCCCGGACAATAGCACCAAAATACCCACAAAATAGGCAACGAATTCCAGTGCACCGAACAAGCGTACCACTCTGCTAAACTGCTCAAACAAATCAAAATGCCCTATAGCCCTTAAATCCTTTGGATGTATCGTATGCCGCTCCTTTAGGAAGGAAAAAATTTGCTCCTTTAAAACCGTAATGGGAGTACCATCTATCGCAGTAATAGCCATCCAACCTACATTATTGGCACGATTAAACACCTGCGAAAAGGTAGTGAATGGGGTATAAATATCTTGTTGCGCCTGATTGTTACCATTTGCATTACTCTTGTGATAGGTACCAATGATCATAAAATTAACCCCATTGACCTTGATATACGTCCCTAAGACCTCCTCACCTTTGTCGTAGAGACTTTTTCGCACGTCGGTTCCTATCACGGCCACTTTTCTATTCTCCCTGATATCGGAATGATTGATAAACCTACCCGAAGTGATATCCATAGGTTGCTGTCGAATGATTTCAGGGTAATCACCATAAATACTAAAAGAACCACTTTTCAGCCCTCTTATCACATTATTATTTCCCTGAAAGCCTCCCGACTGATTTCGTGGAGAAACATATCGTAGCCCTGGAATATTATCCCATAGCGCATCTACATCTTCTACCTTAAAGTTGAAATTACGGTCTTTGGGAAGGCCTTTATATGATTTGGTGACCCCCTGCGACCACATAAACATGGTATTGGTGGCAATATCACCAAAATCGGCACGAATTCCGTTTTCTAGTCCTTTTCCGGCCGCAAGCAAAATGATTAAAATGAAGATACCCCAGAATACTCCAAAAGCGGTAAGCACCGTTCTGAACCAATTGGCGGTCAGCACCTGTAAAATCTCTGTCCAACGATCTCTATTAAACATGATAGGTTTGCTTATTAATTATTCTAGTACTGTTTTCTTATTCATCGCGCAAAGCAACAATTGGTTTAATACGCGCAGCTTTCCAAGCAGGAAAAAAGCCCGCCAATGCGCCGGCACCGATTAAAAGAAACACAGTGACCAATGCAATGTTAAAATCGATTGACGGATTCACTATATAGTCTATTTCGACCATGGGTCCAAAAATTTCCAAGAGCCCCATGCTAAAAATAAGGCCGCCAAATCCGAAAACAGCGGTTACAAAAACCGCCTCATGTAAGATAAGCCCAATAACCGATATTGGCTTTGCCCCCAAGGCCTTTCGAATACCTATTTCCTTTGTACGTTCCTTGACAATGATCAACATCACATTGCTTACCCCTACGATACCAGCTATAATCGTACAAATACCTACAAACCAAAAGAAAAACTCAATACCACTTGAAAGGTTATGAAATCGTTTTACATCCTCCAAGGTATTGAAGGTATTGATGGCACTAATATCGTCTGGCGCTACCGTATGCACCTGTTTCAAATAGGTTTTTAACTCATTGGTGAATTTTTCCGAGTCGGCTAAAGATTGTTCAAAGTTCTCTGCCGGTTTTAGGGTAAAGTATAACATATTCAAACGGTCGGCCCCGTTAAACACGCCCTGTGCCGTAGACACTGGCATATAAATTTTTTCTTCTTCCCTTCCTCCGCCGACATCACCGTATACACCGACAACCTGAAAGCTCAAGCCAGAAATCTCAATATGTTCCCCAATCGGGTTTTCGATACTACCTAAAAGCTCTTTATGGATTTTGTTGCTAATAACAACAACCTTCGATTTCTGCCGCTGATCGCTATAGTTCAAAAAGCGCCCGTACGTCATATAAGCATTTTCTAACTGCTGAAAGTCAGGGGAAGTACCCCAAATAGAATAGGCCCCTGATTCTTTCCCATAGTTAATGGAAGCCTGGAAAACACGGTACATGGGAGATTTGTACTCTAATTTGTCTTGGTGTACTTTTTCAACTACATCGTAGTTCTCATCTCGTAGTTGAATTATGCGACCGGGGTTAAGTCCTTTATATTCTTTGGTGGTGACCTGGGTCCATACCCCTATCATATTACTGGCATCCCTTTGGAATTCTTTATCGATTCCATTTTGCATGCCTTGCCCAAACCCCAATAAAATAACTAGAATAAATATTCCGGAGGCAACAGAAATTCCCGTAAGAAACGTCCGCAACTTATTTTTGCGAATCGTATCAAAAATCTCCTGCCATCTTTCGATGTCAAACATTTGATTGGTTTTTTTGATTGATGAGCGCAACACGGGGTCTGCTGCACGCTAATAAGACTTGGGGCAACTACAAATGTTACAATACCAACTCTTAAAAAAATGTTAAATAAAAAACTTGTTTAGCTTTTCATTTTCTTATAAACAACAAAAAACAATACAGCGACCAACACATACGGTATCGCCATCAAATATACAATACCATTATTCACCGCTTCGGCAGTTGACGTATTTTCCTCACTCTCCAAAACTGCCCTACACATAGCACACTGCGCCGCCACTAGTTCCGTTCCGAACAGAAATATCATTACTACCAATATGTTTATCCTACTTTTCATTTTTAAACTAGATCAAGACTACTCTACAACATTCTTCTTCGGTTCGTAATACAAGGCACTATTTACATCTTATTGTCAATAGTAAGGGGAAATCATCACATAGACCACCACCCCGGTAATCGCTACATACAGCCATATTGGAAAGGTAATGCGAGCAAGTTTACGGTGTGCCGTGTATTGTTTTAAATGAGCACGTGCATAGGTTTTCAAAACCAAAGGTATAATTATAATACTCAATAGAATATGGGATATCAGGATAAAAAAGTACACATAACGCACAACACCTTCACCACCAAAAGAAGTGGACTCCGACGTCATATGATAGGCAATATACAACAAGAGAAATAGAGCCGATAATGCCACACAGCCCGTCATTATATTTTGATGCAACCGCTGCTTTCCATTTTTAATGGCCCATACGGCAATTAACAACAATACCGCTGTAAGGCCATTTATAGAGGCATAAATGGGAGGCAGAAAGCCAAGGCGCTCTACATTTGGTATTTTCACACCGAATAAGATCGCCACCACTACTGGCACTACAATGGACACCACCGTAATAATCCTATTGAATTTTTTCTCCTTTTCTGCGACTGCTTCCATTACTCTGCCAATAATTTTTTGATATCCTCCCGTAATATAGAAATCTGTTCGGTCTCCCCTTCTTTGTTTGTGCCCTGTTCTTCCGAAATCATTCCCCGATAATATACAATTGGGTTTCCAAATTGATCCACTCGCGATCGTATATACCCATTCTTATCAATCAAAGCAAACAGTCCCGAGTGTTCAAAACCACCGGGCGCTTCTTCGTTTTCGGCAGCAAAAATATAAAAGCCCGCATTGGCCAACTCGTATATATCGGCGCGATCTCCCGTCATAAGGTTCCAGTCAAGGTCTGTTATTCCATAACGCTCGGCATACGCCTTCAAAACCGATGGGGTGTCATAGTCTGGCGTAATCGAAAAGGAAGCGATCCCAAAATTTTCTTCCTGACTAAACTCTTCCTGAATCGATACCAGGTTTTTGTTCATAATGGGACAAATGGAAGGGCAACTTGTAAAAAAGAATTCAACAACATACACCTTTCCTTGATAGTCTTTGTCTGAAATAAGCAAACTGTCCTGATTTAGGAATGTAAAAGAAGGCACGCGTCTCTTCTTCCCATTTTGAAGAATAAATGCCAAAGGATCATCATTCGTCTTTAGATTCATGCGATCGTTTTGCACCACCTTTTCAGTTCGTATGCGATCTACAATTTTGGGAATGACGATAATACCGAATATGAGGACAATTAGTGAAACCCAAACATAGGTGTAATTTTTTTTGCCCATACATAACTCTTATTTACTCTGCTTCTAGAAAATATACTTTGCCAAGAAATAACTATCGCTGTAAAGCTGTTATTCGCCTATTCTTCAGTTTTAAGATTATTCTTTTTCAAAGCCAGACGATATTCTGCCAAGATAATCTTCACATCATCGACCATTTTATTGTTCAACTCTGCTACCGAATTTGCATTAAACCCGTACTTTGTGCCTTCATCTTCATCAATCTTTCTACCACGAAGGTTCAACTCTTTATCAATGATGAAGACATAGGGTGTTGCCAATTGCCCATCCAGTTCTAGATCTGTCTTTAAGGATGCAAACACTTTTTGAATTGCATCTTCACTTGCAGATACGAATCGCCATTTTTTTACATCCGTAAAAGCGCCTAGTTCTTTCTTTAATGTTGCCACCTGTGCTTCATTCCCATTTGGGGACAGCATTACAAACTGTAAATCATTGAACTCATAAAACCGTTTGTATATTTTCTCATTCAAATTAAAAGTCCCAGCTTTCTGATTTGCAATATCAGACCCTAGAAATCCCAAAATCGTAATCTGGCCCTTAAATGCTTCAGGACCTCCCAAATAGGCCACATCGGTTACCTTTTCGGTAAGTGTAGGAAGTTTTCCGAAGTTATAAGTACCTGATAAAAAAAAGAGATACGCTACAATCGGTAGGACAAAAAGCGTAATTAAGACAAGTGTTTTTTTCATCTTCTGCTACTTGTTTTTATAGCCCGTTAGCACTCGTGGCCTTAAAAAAGTGTCTGTACAAAAATAAAAAAGACGGTGTTGAAACCGTCTTATGATGTTGTTAATTTTATAGAATAACGGTACTTAAAAATTCCACTTTACAAAACCTTCTTTATATACGGTATATACATAATCGGCTTCGAACAACAGAATAAAGACCAAATAGGCCACCAAGAAAATAGGGGTCCATACAATGGCTCTTCGCAAAGAAGACTTTTCATCGCGAAGGTGCATAAAATCCCATGCGATATAATACGCTTTTACCAAGGTTAAAATAATGAAAATCCAGTTCAACAATTTCATTCCTAAAAATGAATTTCCGGTTAGCATTTTAGGCTTAGTAATACCCAAGGCCACTTCTACTGCCGTTATGATGGATAAGAAAATCAAAACACCCCAAATTTTGGACGTATTGGATTTAAACTTCAAAAGCCCTCTAAAAATCTCTAATTTATGTTCGTGTGCCATTTACTAAAATATTAAGCCTTTACTTATTACCAACTTTCGATTGTACGAAAGTGAAAAATTATACCAGATAGAAGAAGGTAAATACGAATACCCACACCAAATCTACAAAGTGCCAATACAGCCCTACTTTTTCGACCATCTCATAATGGCCTCGGCGTTCATAGGTACCGAGAATCACATTAAAGAAAATGATGATATTGATTACCACCCCTGAAAATACGTGAAAACCGTGAAAGCCTGTAATGAAGAAAAAGAAATCAGCAAACAATCTACTACCGTACTCGTTACGCACCAAATTTGCTCCTTCTACAACCAAGGCAGCATCTTTCATTTTCTCTAGTGAAGCCGCTCTACTCAATACTGTTTTTTCACCTTCCTTTTCCCCTTCTTGAATAATTGCCTCTGTACGAATCAAGACATCGTCATTTGCCTTTAAGCCAGCAGCTACCTCATTGACGGTATACGAAGGCACATAGCCTTCATTGAAAAACCAAACTCCATTTTTGCGTTCATGATCTGTGCGCTCGCTTGCAATTTCCTTAGCAAAATCGTCCAAGGCTACGCGTTCTTCGGTTTCCGCACTTACAAACTGTAAAATACGCCCTCCTTTGGTTTCAATAGCACCATAATCCCCCTTGATAAAAGTTGCCCATTCCCAAGCTTGAGAGCCTACAAAAATAGCACCTCCTATAATGGTGAGGAACATATACCAAATAACGGCCGTCTTCTTATTGTTATGACCAGCATCTACTGCCAACACCATTGTTACGGATGACATGATCAATACAAACGTCATGAACGCCACATAATACATCGGGAAATTTCCGTGAAAAAAGGGTACGTGAGTAAAAACCTCATCCGCAATCGGCCAAGTTTCAATGAACTTGAATCTTGAAAAACCATATGCTGCTAAAAAACCAGAGAAAGTCAAAGCATCCGACACTAGGAAAAACCACATCATCAATTTGCCATAACTGGCATTTAATGGCTTGTTTCCGCCTCCCCAAACGTTTTCCTCCGAAGCTGTTGTTACCGATGAATCCATAAATTATAAAGAATGGTTAAAGTTTGTGCAAATTTACATTTTTTTCGTGCATACAAAAGCTGAATCGTAATCAAAACAGACTTTCGTATAAAATATTATTTCAATAGGCCCCAAATCTCCCATTTATTTGTGTTTTTATTCCTCTTTGCACCCTTATTTTACAAATGTCATAAATACCATTAGGTAAATCCACAACAGGTCTAAAAAATGCCAAAAGGTAGCCCCTAAGGAAAGGCCAAGATATTCCTCTGAGGAATACCTTCCTTTGAGTTGTTTGTACAAGACTACGGATAACGAGATAATCCCTGCCACCACATGCGCAATATGAACCGCTGCGATCAGAAAAACATAGGACATCTTAATATTACTGGTGGGGCCGGTAAAATAGTATCCGTTTGCCAGCATTTCTTCAAACCCCCTAAACTGTAGAAAGATGAATACAAACCCAAGTCCCAATGTTGTAAAAAGCATTGCGGTACAAAGTGCTATCTTATTCTGTTCAATCGCCTTTCTCGCCACAAAATAAGTAACACTGCTCACTAAGAGCACCGCCGTACTTATCAAAAAAGAATTGGGTAGAAGTAATTCAGAAATCCAATCCTCACGGCTACTACTTACAATATAGGCACTGGTCCACCCCGCGAACCCCATTAAAAGACTCACAATACCAAACCAAAGCATCATTTTCTTGGCCCGGTCCGTTTTGTGTTTTTCGCTTCCCTGTGTTAAATCCATATCATATCAATTTATCCGCCACATACACCAATTGCATCAACGTAATATAACTAACGCTGGCAAGCATTAGTTTTCTTGCCGAAGCGTTGTCGCGCTTTTCATAGAGTCGAAACGCAAAAATCAGCATGACCATCCCCATTAAAAAAACCAAAATCGCCGCCGGAACGGAAAGCTGCAAACTTCCTGTAATCCCAAAAGCAGGAATCACAGAAATCACTAGCATCCAAATAGTATACATGATTATCTGTAAGGCGGTCGCGCTATCTTTTTTACCGGTAGGCAGCATTTTAAAACCTCCTTTTTTGTAATCCTCATCGAGCATCCAGCCCAGCGCCCAAAAATGGGGAAACTGCCAAAAAAACTGAATCATGAACAACGTACCTGGCTCGATACCAAAATCATTGGTGGCGGCCACCCAACCCAACATAAACGGAATCGCTCCGGGAAATGCCCCTACAAAAACTGCCAAGGGTGTTTTCGTTTTTAACGGGGTATATACACTCGTATACAAAAAAATGGAAATAGCCCCGAACATTGCGGTTTGTGCATTTAAGAAATACAAGGCCACCACCCCTAGTAAGGTGAGGACTATTGCAATACCCATTGCCTGATTCACGGACATGCGACCAGAAGGAATCGGCCTGTTCTTGGTACGATCCATTAAGGCGTCCAAATCGCGCTCAATGACCTGGTTATAGGCATTCGATGCCCCTACCATACAATACCCGCCAAAGGCCAATAGGGCAATTGAAATCCAATTAAGTTCGTCGGCACCTAAAAAATAACCGGCAATCGAAGAGAAAACGACACTAACAGCGAGCCGTGCCTTGGTAATTTCCTTAAAATCGGAAAAAACCGCAGCAAACGAATTCGTTTTTGCAGTACCTACTGCCGTTTTCATGTATTATTTTTTAGGGTCTTTCAAGGCGCTCAAGCAACCTATATCGACCAAACCAACGGCCACTATTGTGGCTCATTGTTTTGACGGCTGCAAAGATAGTCCCCGCACCTTATTTCTGCAACGAAATGACAAGGTTTATACTATATTTGAACAAGTAAAACACAGATAATGAAAAAACTACGATGTATTTATCTCCTCTTCTTTACCATTTCTTGCCTAGCTTCCTTGAGTGCACAGGAAAAAGAGGTCACCATCACCATTGACACCCTATCCCAACAGGTATATATGCTTACAGGTCAAGGTGGCAACATTGGTATTTATGTGGGCGAAAAACAGGTCTTTATGATCGACGATCAATTTGATCGTCTCAGCGCCAAGATAAAAACCGCTATCTCTTCTTTGACCGATAAGCCCATTGCATTTTTGTTCAACACGCATATGCACGGCGATCACTCCGGAGGCAATGCGCGGTTCAACTCCGAAGGCACACTACTCATAGCGCAGGACAATGTGCGTAACCGTATTCAAACCAGGCAAAAAGTAAAATTGGATGCCAAGGAGATTTCACTGGAAGACTACACCAAAATGCTACCAGAGATTACCTTTTCAGAGGATATTACTTTATATGACGGGGAGGAGACCATAATGGCGTTTCATGTGCACAATGCACATACCGATGGTGACGCCATGGTATATTTTACGCAAAACAATGTACTACATATGGGTGACACTTATTTTTCAGAACGCTACCCCTATATAGACCTAAAGAGCGGCGGTAGTATTTCTGGTTATATCGGCGCACATAGAAAAGCGCTAATGGTTATCAATGAGGACACTAAAATTATTCCGGGACACGGTAGACCGTCTAATAGGGCCGCGCTTGAAGCATATGTACAAATGTTGGAAATTATCAAGAATAAAGTACTAGCCGCTATTGCTGCCGGCAAATCTTTGGAGGAGGTCAAAACAACTACTGCTTTAACATCGGACTATGACGCCACATTTGGCACTGGCTTTATCAGCCCCGAACGTTTTCGAGAAACCATGTACACTAGCTTAAAAAAACAATAACCCGGCTCTATTAAGAGTCCCAGGTTATTGAATCTGTTTTCCTATTTATTGATTTAACTTAAAATTGATCGGTATCGAAAAGCCGACCCTTGCAGGTCTTCCATTATGACGGCCAGGGGTCATTCTTGGCAGCTTCCCAATAATGCGTTTTGCTTCTTTTTCAAAAACAGCACCGGTTCCACGCATTTGAAAGTTTGTAATACGCCCATCTACATCAATTTTAAAAAACACGTTCACTTTCCCCTCCATCCCCATTTCTTGGGCCGCCTCAGGGTAGCGAAAGTTCTTAACAATGTGCTTTCGCATCTTTTTATTGAAACAGGCCAAACGGTCTTCCTTCGCCACTTTTTCACAGCCCGGAAAAATGGGAACCTCTTCTACAACTCCCAGAATTACATCTAAGACTTCTTCCTTTTTATTTTCCTCAAATTTTGTGGATACCATGGCCAAGTCTTGCTTACTGACCGTTACCACCGGTTTGTTTTCAAATTCTTCAAGGCTTTCAACCACAGCGTCATCTTTAACGATTTCAAATTCCGGATTGGTCGTTATCGGCTGTTGCTTTACAGGTTGTTTTGCCTTTGGCACCTCGATTATCAAAGCGGCCGGGTTAATGAGCATTTTCTCCATCAAAGGCTCCGTATCTATGATTTCTGGAGGTTTCATAGTACTAAAAGAAAGCTCTAATGCTACATACACCAATACCATTGAGAGCAAAAGTCCAATTTGAAACCGTACAATTCCCCTTTTTCGTAAATTTACGTTGTGCTTGTCTTTCCAATGATAGGCAGGCACGCTCGCTTCGTTGTTGTTCCCATTGCCGTGGGAGCCAACAACTGCTCGTGTTTTTTTGTTCATATTGATTTTTTTAATTTGTTATCAATATGTTAAAACACAAGAAGCGTACCAAAAAAAAACCCGGACCTAAGTCCGGGTTTTTAATCGATAATCGATATTTTTTATTAATTGTAGTGAGGCAACTTACCCTTATGACGAAACAAAGAATCTATGTCGTTTCAATGCTCGTTGACAGGCTTGCCCAATATAGCTAAGCTCTCTACTGAAGTTTAAAAGTAATCGGGATACTAAAAGGCACCCTTACTGCACGACCACGCTGCTTACCAGGGGTCATTTTAGGAAGTTTTCCAATAATTCTAGCAGCTTCTTTTTCTAAGTTCTTATCGGGACCTCGCATCCGAATGTTTCCGATGCTACCGTCTTTTTGGATAACGAACATAACACTCACCCTACCTTGTACACCCATTTCCTGAGCAATTTCCGGGTAGCGGAAGTTCTTACTGATATGCTTCTGCATCATTTTCTGAAAACAAGACCTTTTGTTACTTTCTTTTTCACATCCAGGAAAAACCGGTACGTCTTCAATAACCGCAAAAGGAACGTCTACGTCTTCATCCATTTCATCTACTTCGACATCATCTACCTCGATGATTTCTTCTTCTTGACTGGTTTCGGTCGATTCGATTACGGTCTCTTCTACCTCTTCCTCATCCTCAACTACTTCAATAATTTCAGGGGCAGCAGGTGGTGGTGGTGGCGGTGGTGTTTTGATCTGCTCGGTCATCGGCACCTCTTCGTCCAAATCATCATCAACATTCATTGAGATGTCATAGTTACCATCATCCTCATATGTTTTCCATTCCAACGCTCCATAGGTAAGAAGCATTACAGCGGCCAATCCTATCACAAAGTACAGACTACTGTTTTTACCCACATCTGCCTTCGGATTCTTTTTAACTTCCATATCTCTGATTTTTAATGATTGCTAATTTAATTAAATATTCCTTAAAAAAACAACTAATACTCCCATTTTAATCTTCCGTTTTGCGAAAACAGTCGCCCAATGACAATGGAACCCGCAAAAGCACCAACACTATTGGCTAAGGCATCGTACCAATCCCCCTCTCTATCAACGGTTATTTTTACCTGTAAAACCTCAATAACTATACCATAAACAAGTGCCAACAAGAACATAAGCAATATGCTATTCTTACGGCGAAATCGCCCCTGCGTTCGCTCTCTTATAAAGAGACATCCCAGCACTACCATTCCAAAATAGAATACAAAATGCCCTATTTTGTCTTTATGCGGTATCGCTACACTTGAAAGGCCTGTTCCTGAAAGAGAGCCTAAACTCAAATACGTAATGAGCGCCATCCACGCAACGAACAGTACGGTAAACCGAAATGAATTACCCACCAATCAATTCTTTGTACCCCTCGGCACTTAAAAGGTCCTCAACTTGAGATGCATCACTCATTTTAATCTTCACCATCCAGCCGTCACCATAAGGATCAGAATTTACTTTCTCCGGTTCATCTTCCAGCGCGGTATTGAACTCAACAATTTCTCCACTCAAAGGCAAAAACAAATCCGAAACCGTCTTTACCGCCTCAACCGTGCCAAAAACTTCTTCCCTATCCAGGGTTTCATCCAAGGTCTCAACCTCCACATATACGATATCCCCTAATTCTCCTTGGGCAAAATCAGTTATGCCAACCGTGGCCACATCACCTTCTATGAGTACCCATTCGTGGTCTTTTGTATACTTTAAATCTGCAGGTATATTCATTTTGTAACATTTAATTAGTCGAGCAAATGTAACTGATTCGAAGAAGGTATTCAAGAAATTCTCAAGTTCAAATTGAAGTACCAGGTTCAGGCTCAAATTGAAGGGAGCGTTTGATCAAATTATGTATAGCATATGAACTCGAAAAGTGTGATCAACCATTCCTAGTTTCCGAAGTTGTAGCGCAATGTGAAGCCTGTATTGATGGTTGTTTGCGGAAACGCGGTCGATACGGCAAACTTGGAGAACGAATGATCATAGAAGAACAGTGCGTTCAGGTTTTTACTCAAGGCGTAGTCGGCCGTAAACTTAATAGACAATAGGTTTTGACCAGAAGTAATTTGATTATTGTCAATATCGAGGTTTCTGATGATGGTAATATTATCACGCAAGCTTACATCTGCCTTCAGGTTCAGATCTCCCTTCAGTCGTGTTTTTTCTCCGCCAATGTTGGTCACAAACTGTACATCTTTAATTCGATAGCCAAGTCCTAACGTATATTCCTTCCCATTAATCTCAGTCATCAGGCTGTTATCCAAACTTAAAGATAGTGCACGATCTGTGCGTACTTCGGCCAAGACACTTACTGAATTCTGCATTTCAAAATCGAGACGGATGAGTGGGTTAAAAGCATCGGTCAACACCACATTGTTCAAAATAAGTTCTGGAAGCAAATCTAGATTTTCAGGGTCTACGGGAGCTGCTCCGTCTTTTAGCAACTGATTTCGTTCCAAATTCGTTTGGAAGGAATTGATACTATACGCCGCCCGGTACCCATGCTGTACCGAAAAACGTTTGAATTTCTTTTTAAACCACTTATTTTTCATCAAACCGGTAAACTTAATATTCCAGTTTGGAATCGGAATCTTTCTAAAAATATCAAGATTCACGCGCTCGGCATCCTGACCTGTATAGGCTGCAAAGAAAGCGGGCAAAAGTACATCTTGACTTGTTTTACCATATTGTTGTGGGAAGCCATCCTCATCTAACGTTCCTGGAGTCTGTCCGCGATCACTCACCAAACGATTTGCAATGGTAAGCCTGTTTTGCTTAAACTCTTCAAAGGTGCTTGAATCGAACTCGTCACTCTTTCCAAAAGCGGTACCGATCATCATAGTCGAAATACTAAAGCTCCCAAAATTATTGGGCGTTAAACTTTGATACACCCTAGTGTCGGTAAAATCGAGTTCGTAATTCTCCTGATAACTATCTGAGAATTGCCGGTCAGCGACCAAATCAATGGTAAGGTCTTTTGTGGGTTGTGCGGTAGCTGTAATGTTCAACTGCTTGTTTGTTCTTCTAATAAACTGCTCGTTAAACCCGTCAAAACTTGTCAACCAACCTTTTCTTGCGGCCTCAAACCGGACATCGGCCTGACTTCCGAAGACAAAACCGACCGTTGGTCTTGCCGAACCAATAAAACCGACGCTTTGTGTATAACCCGGTAGTACGGTACCATTGGTTTCATTGTAGTTGATGTTCAGCCTTTTGACCATGGTGACCACATCGATCGCCGTATTCCACAACCCGCTTGTTTTCTTAGGTGTTTTGTTATCTCCCTCTACCGGGTTGCCAGCCTTGTCCCTGCGAACGGGAGCCCGGTTCGCCACCGAACGTCCATCGTTCTTTTTAAGCCCTATGAGATCGTAAAATTTTTGCAAGGTCATTGAAGCGGTAAGGTTGTGCGTATTCGAATTCTGCACATTGTTGATGGATACGATGTTCAATTCATTACGCGGCAGATCTGGATTCTGTTGCTCGGCGACTGCCAAGTTCAATGCGTCTCCCCCACGTTGCCAATCAAAATTACTTGTATAGGAATACTGTGCACTGATAAAGTCGAGTGCAGGAATTTTTGCAAACGGAATCTCGTAATTCAATTGCATCTGTTGTGAATGCCTATTTGGTTCCCCAAGGTCCCAGAAACCATCCCAAAGACTCAGCGCCTTGTCTATTTCAGATTCCGGATTATCGGGATCTTCCAAATAGTTTCGTACAATTCGGTTGTTCGAACCTGTTAAATTCAAACGCAGCGATTTCGTAAGGCTATAATTCACATTGTATTGCCAATTGAATAAATAGTTGCGCTGCTGTAATTCTGGTAGGGATAAAAAGTTTGCTGGATCCTCACCTGCGGGAATTACATTTCGGAAGGTTTGCCTATTGAATTGCCTGTTGATATCCGAATTAACGCTCACGGTAGTAGGCAATAAACTCAGATTTAATTCCTTTAACCATTGCCAGTATTTCCCCCTAAGGATGGAGTCATTTTTTGCAAATGGTGATACTTCAACGGGTTTAAAGCTATGATTGTACACAAAACCTGCCGTCACATTTTGATCGTTTAATTTTTCGATTTCGAAATCGCGGTGTTCCGTTTCGTTGTAGGAATAGTTAAAGGTGAAGTTTTCAACATCATAGAAATTCGCATCGGCCTCTTCGCTACGGTTTTTTCGAACGCCGATCAAATTGAAACTTGTACGCTTGGTATAATCCTCGGCTCGTTTTCGAATATTTTCGGCATCCTCTTCACTGACAGCAGTATCAATTAAATCGTCGAGTCGAAGATCATCGAATTCGGGATCGAATTCAGGGGTGATCAATTGTTCTGAAATACCATAGTTAAATGGTAACTGAACCCCCCATTTCGCAGGTAGCAACTGACCAAGATTCAGATTGGTCACCAAATCATAGGAAGTGGCATCTTCTCTTGAACGCTCATTGGGCATTTGATCGATCGCCCCAAAACCGGAAGTACTCGTGCTTCCCGTAGCCGTAACATTGGCAAAATCGGCAATATTGGCATCCATCGCAACAACCGATGCCCAACCGCCTCTATTATCGAGCCCTGCTAACCGTAGCTCATTGAACCAAACTTCTCCCGCCTGTACTTGCGCACTTACGTTCTTAACCCCCACCATCATGCTACGAATATTTCCTAGGGACGGATTTCCTTTGATCCCAATTCGCAACCTTCCAGGAGTACGAGGATCAAATTCACCCACAGGTACTACCTCCCCATTGTTTATCTCATAGTAGCGCAATTCGCTTAAGGGAATTCCATCAGCTCTTATATTGATTCGCAGCGATTTGATTTTTTTCAAATCGTCTAACGGAATGTCCATTCTGTTTTCTTCCGGCCAGACCAAATTTTCAATATTGGGCACGTTTCCTGTTGGCGCCGTAAATGATAAGGGAAGTTCTACTTGATAGAAGTTTTCCGAGAAATCGGTTCCTATACGCAAAAAGCCGGCCAAAGGTGCCTCCGAAGGGTTCAATGGTGGCCCCACTTCCTCTGCATGTATGAACATTTTCAAGTTTTCATATTGCCGTAAATCAATGTTCAAACTTTTGAATACCCCACGAGAATCACCGGCACCTAAATTTTCGACTTTTAATGATAGTGACTGCTCGTTTTGTTGAACGATCGTATTGTTATTGTTCAATTGCTCCCTTCGTACATTGGGTGGCAAAACATACGGAACAGGGTTTCTCTGTTCGTTTTCCTGAATATTCACCGCATTTACATCCAAGCTACTGCTGCCTTCGGTTCCTGTAATCTCGCCTCCCAAACTGGCCGTTCGCAAGGATCGCGTATAGGTTCGCCAATCGCCCCGTACCAGATCCAAGGTCGCAAAACGCAAGACCACATCATCGGAGAAACCGGTCAAATACATTCGCATGGTACTGATCGAACGAAAATCACTGATCCCTCCCGTAGCGGTGCGGTTGATATCGCTTAAAGGAATTTTATACTGGATCCACCTACTTCTTCTTTCACTGCCATCAGGAATTCTTGGAGCCGCATAGACCGTATCCCTAATATCGGTTACATATTGGTCTCCAATAGTGGTACCGGGTTTGATCTCTATTTCATAGCTGTAATAGCTATCAACAGTATTCATTGTTAAATCGCGATCAATATCCTCCACATCGGGCAAGGTGGTATTTCCTCTATTATCGTTTGTAACTTCTATGGGCGAGTTGCCTTGGGTATTGTTAAAGTTCAAATAACGTTCCCGTATGCTCCCCTCGCGTTGCAGAAAATATTCGTAGTTGTCATTTGCAGGATCTTCCGGATTACTTGTTCCATAAATTGCCCCCTCTTCAGCATCTGGCAAACCATCTAAACCTACATCTTGTGCCTGACGGCTCGCATCGTCTACATCAAAGGCATATACAAGCGCCTGCGTTTGAGGTACCAAGCCCCATTCTGTTTCCCTAGCGGCAGCATCCGCAGGAGTTACCGGGAGTCCGTTTTCATATTGTTTTCTTCCATCGGGAAGTATATCTTCAGAAATGTTCCCAATATCGATCACTAATTTTCCAGGGCTTGTACCAATATTATCTGCATAGGGATCCATGACCCAAAATTGAATAAACTCTACATTTGCCTGTTCAAAATTGGTACTGCTTAAAGAACGCATGATACCCCCCCAGTTTTCTTCCGGATTTGCACCAAAATTATTGTCAGCGTTGTAGGGACCCTTTTGATTGGGATAAAAAGCAAGGTCTAAGGTGGTCTGTTGCCGAGACTGTCCCTGGGCTACCTCAACCTGTGGAAAAACCTCATCGATAAACACCCTTCTAGCGGTGTTATCAGAAATATCGCTATCACTGATACCCGAAGGCCGTTGGTTCGTATAAAAGACCGGATCAATAGTATACCATGCCAATTTCGCCCGTTCTTGCCCAACCTCTAATCCCGTTTCACCATTGGTCAATACCGCATCGGGTGCACTTGCCAATACCCAGCCCAATGAGGAGCGAATATCGATCAAGGCTTGCGCTCCCTCAAAATCATCTACATAAGTAGTGGTTTCTCCCTCAAAATCAGCATTCTTGGGCGAACTCGGTCGCAACCAGGCTACTTCCCCACGAAGGGATATGTTGGATGGTATATCGGTATCAATATTAGGCAATTTGTTCACCAGTCTTGTCAAGAAGGGTACCTCGGTAGAAAAATTACCATTGATACCAAAAATAGTATTGTTTACAGGCTCTATACCAAAGTTCGATTTCTGCGTCAAGGGCCTTTCATTCAAATTCAACAACGTGGCGCCCATCACGAAGTTCTTATTGAATTGATGCTCTACATTTACCCCTGTAAATCTTCTTGTTTGCTGCCCGAAAACGGCATTGTTTTCTACGGAGATATTGATTGGAGTATTGGAAGCTTCCAAACTTGGATCTAGTATTTGAACCGTACCCGCTTGATAGTTGACAGTATAGTCGATCCCCTCTTGTAATTGTCGCCCCCCGGCAGTGACACGAACCGATCCTCTTGGCACATTAAAAGCACCGATGGGAATACCATTGCTACCTTCAGATTTATAACGTCCTTTTAGGAGGAATTTATTCTTCTCCGGATTTTGCAAGGCTGCGGCTTTGGTTAAGGCATACATATCCCGAAACACATAACGGTCTTGGTTCTGATTATAGGCCGCGGGGGTTTCGTAATCATCTTCATTGCCATTTGCCAAGGTCTCAAACAGAAACTCACCAAAGGGTTCCACTTTTGTAAAAATGATTCTACCCCCTCGAGTATCGACCGTTAACCCGGGAACAAAATCGAAGAAGCCATCCCCTCCCGGTTGTATATCGTTATAAGCATTCAGCCGATCTAGATTAAAAACATCCAATAAAATGCGCTCTTCCAAACCATCGGGCCAACCATTCGCCGTACCATCTTCGATAGGGGTAATGTAGTTCCTTGGGGTAGGATCTGAGAAAAGGATGTTCAATTTAAAATCTTCTTGACTTAACTGAAATGCCCCGGTTGCATATATATTTTTCATCATCAAATCCCAAATAGGATCTGAGATATTGGTAATGTTACTTTTAAGCAATTTTAATACGAGCGTATTATTATTAATGATCGGTGTCGTACCGGGAGAAACCGTTGTAGCATCGAGACCGCCATTTGCAAATTCACCTACCTGATATACATTCCCGTTAAAGGTATATTGGAAAGCCACCCCTAACACCTCATCGTTGCTTAAACGCTGATTCAATGAAAGGTATCCCAGTTGGGTATTAAAATCAAAATCCCTGCCCTGCTCTAACTTACGAGCGTTCTCAAGTATTGCATAATCGGTTCCTTGACTTATCGGATAACCGGCATTGAAAAAACCGGCATTAAAACCATTGTCAACCGTTGCAATATCTCGAATATTGGAATTCATTGCTCCAGAACCGGCCGTAATAAGGTCGGGGTCCAAGGCATTGGCATTGTTTCTAGGAAGATTCCCTATCGTTGGATCGGTATTAAAGAATGAAAGTCCGGCACCCCCTTGTCGTCCTACTCTTGTTTGCTCAGAGGCCGCCTCACCTAAATCCTGAAGCGCCACAACATTACGCACATTCAAGGTTTGCTGACTGCGGTTGGTCACCCATACTTCCAAACGGGTTATTTGAACTTGGCTCTTGATGTAGGGGTAATTCTCTAGCGCCTCATCATAATTGTCCCTGAAATATTGTGAAAGGAAAAAGTGTTTATCCTCATCATAATCGAGCGCGGATATTGAAAAGTCATTGAGGGTTCCTCCCCCTTGCGCCACTACGGTATTGTTCTGTGATCGTTGTTCGGAAAAAACGGCAGTCACACTTGTTTTACCAAATTGCAATTGGGTTTTAACCCCAAAAAGGCTTTGTGCTCCTTGAATCAAGGAACTATTTAGGGGCATATTCACATTACCAACCTCTATCTTACGAATAATATCATCTTCCGTTGGTGTATAATCAAGCTTTACAATATTCTGAAAATCGAAAGTCGCCTCTGTATCATAGTTGGCCGTCACTTGAAGTCGCTCTCCTATCTTACCCAACATACTAAGACTTATGCGCTGATCAAAATCAAAAGAAAGGTTCGTTCTGTTTCGTGGTGAAAGGGCTGGATTATCGTTCTTCTGCCAGATAATTCCCAAATCCATCGCAACAGATCCTTGTGGGATTACTTCAATGGTATTTCCGCCAAAAACCGATTGAAAAAAGTTGTTATTCACATAGAAATTCGGCAATAAGTTTTTACGCGCTTCCTCGCTCCCTTCTTTCTTTCCTGAAAATGCATCTGCCTTTTCTTTAAAGTAGTCTTTCATCCCCTCTCGCTTTACCAGTTCCAAATATTGTTCTGGCGAAAGCATAATGGGGTATCCGATATTAAAATCTCCAACTTTTTCGGAATAGATATAGGCATTTAAATTGGGGTCGTACACATATTTCGTAACAATACTCTCCGGATTATCGAGCAGTATTTTGCCCAGTGCAAAACCTGTTTTTACAGAATCTGTCTCCTGTTCGTTGGTAGGAATCGTATCCTGTGCATTGGTAGCGGTCACAGCTATGATGCATAACGCCAATGAAAAGATACCCTTAAATGAAGATTTAAGTATTGTTTTTGCCCCTGTTTTCAAACTATTTACAAATTTTTAAGCGTTTGTTTTATGATATCTTCAACGCTTAGTGAGGCATCTTGGGCAAGTACTTTGTCTACAACCCTTTCGGCTTGTTTGCGAACAAATCCAAGAACCTCTAAAGCAGATAACGCTTCATCTTTATTTGTATTGTTTGAATTAAGGGAAACTTCATCAATATCGTATATTTTTAA
>CALIIC010000099.1 GCA_938020445.1 uncultured Flavobacteriaceae bacterium
TGTTCTCAAAAACCGGCATAGTAGTACGATGTTGGAGGAAAGTTGGGTCCGATGTCCTATTAATTCTGCTTCCATAAACTTAGTCTAAACGCAAAGTGCACAAGGAAGTCGCAAGGGACGCCAGGGCCTTTTAAATTTCTGTGCCCTTTTAGATGTTATTCACCACCCTGCGAATTCCATTTTTAATAAGTGATACATTGAAATTTATCAGCATTCCTAGTTTACAACCGGAAAGTTTTAAGTATGTTAAAACTTGTGCTAAATGAACCTCGTTCAAAGCCTCAACCGACTTGATTTCAATCACAACTTTCTTTTATCCTATTCGCGACGTAACCCCCGTTTTCTTAAAGAGTTCGGAAAGAGCATCTTGGGTGTGCCGCATGTCTTGCCAATCCTTGAGCACGACCCCAAGGGTATCTTCTACCACTTGTTTATCGAGGTGCGTTAGGTGTAGGCTGGCCAATGCCCGCGCCCAATCGATCGTTTCTGAGATTCCAGGTGTTTTTTCAAGCTTCATTTCACGCAACTCTTTCATAAAGGCACAAATCTGCTGCCCTAATTTGGCATCCGCCTCAGGCACCTTTGATTGTACGATAGCCAATTCCTTTTCAAAATCAGGATAATCGATCCACAAGTACAAGCACCTTCTGCGCAAGGCTTCCGATAATTCTCGTGTACGATTTCCGGTAAGGATAACCTGTGGTTTGCTTTTGGCCTTGATCGTACCTATTTCAGGGATGGTTACCTGCCAATCTGAAAGTACTTCCAGCAAAAAACTTTCGAATTCTTCGTCGGCCCGATCTACCTCATCTATTAATAAGACCGATTTTTTTTCTTTTAAGATTGCCTGTAAGATGGGCCTTTTTAGCAGGAACTTATCGGAGAAAATAGTTTCTTCCAAACCTGCCATGTCCATTCCTTTTTGTTCTTGCATTTTCAAGAACAACAACTGATGCTGGTAATTCCATTCATACAGCGCATGGGTGCTGTCCAAACCTTCATAGCATTGCAGACGAATAAGATCAGTGGCCATCGCCTTGGCCATGACCTTGGCTATTTCGGTCTTCCCCACGCCTGCCGGACCTTCGATGAGCAAAGGTTTCTCTAATTTCATTGCTAAAAACAAAGACATGGCAATGGAGCCATCATCAATATAGCCCTGTTCCTGAAGCATCTTTTTTATCTGTGGTAATTCTTGGGTATTCATATGTATTGTTCCTTGATCGTTTAAGATACCCAAATTCGACAATGGGAACAAATTTGCATTTCAAAGGAGCATTTTGAAATGGACGCCCTGGCTAAAGAGTCGTTTGGAACAAAAATGCCGGCCCGAAAAATTCGAACCGGCAGCTTGCCGTTAAGATGCTGTAAAATGTTCGTTTAGAGATTGTCTAATTGATTGCTGCTCTTATCTTGACTGATGGTCCAAAAGAACCCTACGAATACAAAGGTATCGGCGGTTGGGCGAATGGTGCGCCTGTCGAAAATACCGTCGGTATTTGGTGTATTGGCATATTGATAGCCATTTACATTTCGAAAACCAGGAGCATTGCTTACCGAGAAATAAAGGATTTTTTGTTGCGAAATCAAATAGGCCCAATTCACACTTAGGTTGTTGTATGCCCTTGTCTTTTCAGCTAAAAATTCAGTTGTGTTTGGATTGTTATAGGGCCGGCCGGAAGCAAAGGTATAGGACAAGCCTACCTGCGAACGCCAATCGGTGATAAAGTACTTGGTAACCAGTGAAAAGTTATGGGTGGGTGCAAAGTTCGGCGTTGCTCTTTCTTGAAAATTCAAGTAGTCACGTTCCGTATCCAAATAGGAATAGGAGAGCCAGTAGTCTAGGTTTTTTATGCTTTTGTTATCTCTCCAAAAAACATCAAGGCCTGTTGCGTAGCCACTTCCCAAATTGCTGAATTCCGAATCAAATTGTGCATTTTGGGTATTGAACTTCACCAAATTATCGTAGTTCTTATAATACGCTTCTGCTCGAAAGGTTTTTCCATTCTCCAAAAATTGATAGTTCAGTATATAGTGCGTCGTTTTTTCGGTATTGAGGTTTTGGTTGAACCTACTAAACTCCGCTAAAGGGTTTTGATAAAAATCGCCGTAAGCAAGAGAGAACTGTCCTTTTTCACTACTCTTATACGCTAGGGATATTCGTGGCGCTATATTAAAATCAGCTATCAAACTTGAATACTCGGCCCTTGCTCCCACTTTCATTGCAAATTGATTACTGAAGAAGATGTCTGCCTCTGTAAAGGCTGCACTTAGGTTATCCATTGCTTCTGTATCAGCAATAAATCCATCCTCAGTTTCAAAAGTATCTTCATAATCAGTGATAAAATGCTCTACCCCAAAATCAAGTCGAAAACGGTTGCTAAAGTTCTTTCCTATTTTTAATTTTAGATGGGAAGCCGTCTCCTGAGTCTGGATATCATCGGTATTTATTCCAATATTGTTTTGATCCCAAGCAATGCTGGCACCCGTGTTCAACGTCCATTCATTCTCGAAAAAATGTTTGTACGATGAGTTGATATAGAGATTATTGTTTTTAATGTCAAAATCGACAAACTCATCAAAATTAATATCTTCTTGCGCAATGGCTAAGTTCGCATAGTTGAAACCTGTATAAAACTTAAAGATGCCTTTTTCTTTCTTACTACGAAAAACGGCTTCCCCCGAAATAGATTCATAGGGCTTGTTCCATTGAGCTCCTTGGTCGTTCGGAATCAATACTTGATATGGTGCCAGGTTGATATAAGAAGTGTTCACGCTCAGGGATTCATCTCCCCAAATTTCGGTATGCCCTACTCCCCCACCAACAGACATGATCGAAATATCGGTTTTTTCCTGATCGGGTACATCGGTGGTGTTTAAAAGCAATACACTAGACAGTGCCTGCCCATACTCCGCGGAATATCCACCGGTACTAAAGGTGATTCCCTTAAACAAAAATGGTGAAAATCGTCCTCTTGTAGGGATGTTGTTTGCCGTTGCATTAAATGGTTGAAAGACGCGAAGCCCATCGATAAAAACTTGGGTTTCCCCGGCCCCTCCTCCTCGAACAAATAAACGGCCGTCTTCATTTACCGTACTAGTGCCCGGCAAGGTTTGTAAGGCCGCAACAAAATCACCGGCCGCCCCCGCAGTGGTTACAATATCCAAGGGCTTTAGTACCGATACCTTGGAGTTGTCCCCAGCCTCAAAAGTACCAGCGGTAAGGGTTACACCTGTTAACTGATTGATGGCCTCTAACAGTTCTATCTTTACATCTTTTAAGTATGATACATCGCCTGCCTGCATATAGGTCTCATAGGAAATCATAGAAACGACCAGGTTCTGAGTACCGGTTTCTGTAGTTTCAAAAGTAAAACTACCGTCTTCAGCGGTAGAAGCACCATCATAGGTGCCCTCTAAGTAAACGTTCGCACCCTGAATGGGGTTGGAACCATCGGTCACCGTTCCTGAAATTGTGGACTGTGCGAAAAGGCCCAAGGAAGAAAAAAGTGTGGTTAGCAAGAAAAGTTGTTTTAGCATGACTGTTCGTTTTATTTGATGTGACAAATTTGAAGGGAATTGTCATGTCTTGCCAAACAAGCTTACCGAACCGTTAAATTTACCGACTGAAATGCAAACGGAAAATACAATTACAATTCAGGCATTAAAAAATACAGTTCAGTCGTTTCAATTTTCATTGCAACTACTGCCATCGCATCTTTGAAGCATCATTAACAACCGCTGACAACAATGCAGCATAAAACTTTACAAATGAAAAAATTAGCACTTATTTTAGGATTATTAGCAATGAGTTTCACCACTACCACCAATGCACAAGAAGGGGTAACGGTTACCGTTGTCGTAGAGAACGTACTATCGGATGGCGGCACCATTCTTGGGGGATTACATACCAGTGAAACCTTTATGAAAGGAAACGGGGTCATGAATGCTTCGGCCGCCGCGAAAGAAGGAGAAGTTAGCTTTACCTTTGAAAATGTGCAACCGGGAACCTATGCCATTATGGTAATGCACGATGCCAATGATAATATGCGAATGGATATGGAGGCCAACGGAATGCCCAAAGAAAGCTATGGGATGAGCGGTAATGAAATGGCCATGGGACCACCATCATTTGACGGTGCCAAATTCGAAATTACC
>CALIIC010000100.1 GCA_938020445.1 uncultured Flavobacteriaceae bacterium
CGACTGCTATTCCTATTTTCTTGAGCAATATTATATTTCTTTACCATCGCCCCAGTGATGCTATAAAGTGTGGCCTCGTCAATGCGTATATCTGAGTTGCTTAGTTCAACCTGCGCTTCTGAAATGGCGGGATTGGGAAAAATTTCAATTTCAAAAGCCGCAACGTTTGATGTGCTTGCTTCAGAGCTTGTTTGTGGAATAGTTGCCTCCTCTTGTTCTTGAGGAACGATCCGGGCGCTAAATCGCATACCAGGTGCTATTTTGGTGCCAGGGGCCAAACGTATCGATTTCGTGGCTTTTAAGACTTCCCTTTCTTGGGTTTTAACAGTACTTTTTTTAATAACCGATTCGGGAATTTGACAGAATGCGGTATGGGAAAGTAGTAGCGAAAATAAAAGGAGTACGGTATTTTTCATTGTATGTTTTTAAGAGGTTATCAAATGCCATTTTCGACTGTAAAAGTTATAGAATGGCTTGAATCTCACAGTAACTATGGTCGACAGTTAGTAGGTGTCGACCATAGATCAAGGAGTGTTTTTTACTGTTTTTGATTCTTCTTCAATTCTTCGACTTCATCTTTGAGTTCAATGATATACAATGTCAATTCTTCTACCTTCTCAAGCAGTTTCATGTTCATTTCAACCACATTGATACCGTTTTTCTCCATTTCCTTTGCTGAAGGGATGTTCGGGAGGTGACCATTGGTATCTATATAGTTTTTAACTTCTTCTAAAGTCTTAAGGTCATAATCCGCGAGAAATACATAATCTGGTCCAGGAACGTTGAGATCAATGTTTACCTCTTCTGCATGAATTTCGCCTTTTACCGTAAGCTCTGCATCTGGAATACTTGTTCCTATTCCTACTTTGCCGCAAGGTGTGTATATCTTGTCCCCACTTTCGGTCCAGGAGGCAGAGGAACAATTACCAGGATCGGATAGTGTTGTAATCGTAATGGTATTACTATGACCACCAAAACACCCTGGTCCTCCACTGCGACCTACATCAAACGTGTAGCTTGTATTTGGTTGGAGATTATAAACGGTTACATTAGTCCAAGATGAAGCATGAGACTGCAAATGCATTAATTCGGTACTATTCCCATAAACATAGGTAGTATAATCAACCCCATTGTCATAATAAGTCCAATCTAATGTTGCAGAATTGTGTGTAACGTCGGTAACTGAATTAAGTGTTGGAACGGGTGGTGCAACACAACCTCCCCCAGATTGGCCCAACACTTCAATAGCGTTGATTAAAGGATCGTTACCGCTGCCTTTGGAAAATGTAATTGTTAATTGCCCGTCGGAAACAGTAACTGTTTGGTTAACCGTGTAAACTTGGTTTGCACCTCCCGCTTCCGTCATTATATTCATATTGGTATCCGAATATTGCCCTTCAATATCAAAATTGAATTTTCTAGTTGCAGCATTGGTCCCTGGGTGTACCCCATGATACGGTTCCGCAAAATGGAGTCTAACATTATAGTCACCGTTCGAAACGTTAAACGTATAGTTCATGGATTGGTTCTTGGTGAAGCGCGAGCTTTTGAGAGGTTGGGCCAAGGTGAAATAAGAACTACCAGTAGTGGTGCGGTCTCCGGTAAAGGCGACACCTCCACCAGCTACATCGGCATCGAAAGAATTACCTTGGTAGGTCGCCGCCGAAGAGGAACCACAATTGATGCGTTTGACATAGTTTACCTGAGCGTTAAGACTAGCGGTAAAAAATACCATCAGAACTGCATACGCGAAAGAGGAAAGGTTTTTCATTTTTATAGGTTTAAGTGTTCGTTAAATAGCTACACGGGCACTTCAAAAGAGGCGTGTTGAAAGCCTTAGAAAGGTCGTATAGTACTTACAAGGGTAGTAATAATTGTACCTAAAAAGTTCTGAAAATAGCAAAAGTCGAAGATTCAGGACTTCTTTTTTTGCTTGCGAAATTGGTTGGGCGTCTGCCCCGTGAATTTTTTAAAGGAAGTGTAAAAATTCGATTTTGATTTAAAGCCAGACTCAAGGCCGATCGATTCGATCGTATAGTGAAGGAATTGCGAATCGAGCATCATTTTCTTAGCCGCTTCTACCCGTTGTTCATTGATGTAATCATTGAAATGGGAATCGGTATGTTGATTGATCAGTTTTGATAAATAACCGGGAGTAATCCCAAATTTGCTCGCGATGCTTTCCAAGCTAATGTCAGTATTTAAATAGTGCGCTTCGTTGGTGATATACTGTTGTACACGCCCGAACATTGCAGCTCCTGTACTATGGGGAGCCAGTTCTTTTTCGTCTGCCGATCTTTCAAATTCAACTTTATTGACCCCCACATAGCCAACCCAATAAATGCAAGAGGAGAGTAAAATGAAAAACGGATAGATCATAAAAGTGGGGTCAATGTTTGATGCGGCAATAATACCCAAGGTCAGGGCCCCGAGCGATATACAAAGAGTTGCCAATAGAATAATACGCTTGTAGGTTAGGATTTTCTTTTTTGCCAACTTTGAGGTATGCCTAGTATTCTCTAGATATGTGTTCATTTTTTTCACCAAGAAGAAGAGCACTATTCCGTTAAATACAAAAGATAGGATATCGGAGTATAAAAGTAAGCTATGATCATAGTGATCAGGCAACTCTGTTATTTCCAATGTTCTGACCTTGATGAAAAAGTGGGTTATATGAACTAAGGAAATAATAAAGAAAGCGGCAATCAAAATATAGGTAGATTTCGACTTTAAAGCATTTTTGTATAGGAATTCATTGATATGGATATACACAAACGGAAGAATTAACCAGTGTAACGGGATGTACAATTTTCTAAAAATATTGCCCTCTTCCCAATACCCCATATCAATGGCCATATGTTGCAGAATGCTAACACCGGTAAAAAACACCACCAATCCCAGAAAAACGTTCGCCCTACTATTGTATTTTTTACTAATAAATATGATGATACTGAAAATGAGCGCTTGGAAAGAACCAAGGAGAATAATAAATTGAAAGAAGTTAATGTCGAGCGTTTTCAAAGATGGTTTCCTAAAAAGTTGGTTGGATTTTCTCTTCTAATTTACAGTATTATTGTTTTTTAAGGAATAAAATAGCACTAAATGTAAGCAGTGTTAGAAGGGGAAAGGCTATATCTTATTTTATATTGAAAGTTAATACTTACAAAATTGATTTTGCCATATAAGCATTATAGGTATCCCAACCATTTTATCAGAAAATGAACTTGGCCTTTTTTTACAAGGTATAAGATTTATGTAAGAACAAGGAATTTGTTACTTGTCATTGTGCAACGAATAGCTGGGATTGAAAACTTGCAGTGAACAGGCGAGTTTTCGGTGAAACGAAAAAAGTACGTTACATACTTGATACTACGGTACCCTGAAGAAATCAGTTTAGTCGTCGTACACCATCTTACATGTGGGGCATTCGGTACCGTGCACCGTGCTTTTTAGTTGAATTCCTTTTAAATGGGTCACCGCAAAGTCTTGAATAAAGGCGTGTCGACTTTCCTTATTATTTACTGCGATCTGGGCATCTTTGTACTTTTTTCGTACCGTATTGCCGTATTCCTGGTTGCCCCAGCAGTTCGGACAAACCCCAGTAGGCACTGCTTCAAAAGCATCTGGACTTTTACTGCCGAAAAGACGTTTAAAAAAGTTGTGCATACAGGTTTGATTAAATGTACTCTAAATCAGTACAATGTACAAAAGGGGAACCTTCGATTTTGTCGTACTTTTTCGAGCATACTTACGCCGACCGAAAATTGTTTTGAATCGTTCGTTTGGCCGAAACAAAAATGAATGTAAAAACAAGTTTGAACCGAACAACTAAAATTCAATATGTTCGGCCCAGACCGTTTCAAACAAATGATTTAATGAGCTGCAATAGGTTCTTTTCCTGGTTCGATGGGCGCTTTCTTACTAAGATGCGCCAGTAATTGCATTCCCAGCTCCCGGGTTTTGTTTTTGCCTGCCTCGTTTCGGGTTTGCGGATGGTGGGCGCTATAATTGGTGAGGATGACCACCCCTGTGTTGGCGGCGTCATT
>CALIIC010000101.1 GCA_938020445.1 uncultured Flavobacteriaceae bacterium
GTTCTAAAAACTTGTTGCGTGATGTACCGGTAGAAAAAGTAAAAGAATTTGAACGGGATTACATTGAATTCTTGAATGCCAAGCACAGAGATGTATTGGACACCTTGAAATCAGGTAAACTAACCGACGAGGTAATCGATATCTTAACAGTTGTTGCGAAGGATTTGTCTGGGAAGTACAGAGGATAGGAACAAGTATAAAGTACAAAGTATTGAGTACAAAGTTGTCTAGCAACGGTGTACTGCATACTAAATACTAGAAAAAATGGCCAATTTAAAGGAAATACGAAATAGGATAGCATCGGTATCATCGACCATGCAGATTACCAGTGCCATGAAAATGGTATCGGCTGCAAAGTTGAAAAAAGCACAAGATGCCATTACTGCCATGCGGCCTTATGCCGATAAGCTGACAGAATTGCTTCAGAGCCTAAGCGCAAGCTTGGATGCAGATTCTGGAAGTAAGTTTTCCGATAACCGCGATGTAAACAAGGTGTTAGTAGTAGCCATTACCTCCAATAGGGGCTTGTGTGGCGCTTTTAATACGAATATCATGAAACAGAGCATGCTGCTGGTAAACGAAACGTATGCTGGCAAGCAGGTCGATTTTATGGCTATTGGGAAAAAGGCGAATGATATCTTGGTTAAAAATCATACCGTTATCGCAAACCATAGCGGTGTATACGATGAGTTGACTTTTGATAATGTTGCTGCGATTGCCGAGGATTTGATGGAACGTTTTGTAACGGGCGAATACGACCGTATTGATATCGTGTACAATAAGTTTAAAAATGCCGCTACCCAAATCATTATGACCGAGCAATTTTTACCGATTGTACCGGTAGAAGGTGCCGAAGGTTCCAGCGGGGATTATATTTTTGAACCATCGAAATTGGAAATCGTAGAGCAGTTGATTCCAAAGTCTTTAAAAACACAATTGTACAAGGGTATCAGGGATTCATTTGCGAGTGAACACGGTGCGCGTATGACCGCGATGCACAAGGCAACCGACAATGCTACCGAACTACGGGATCAGTTGAAGTTGACCTATAACAAAGCACGACAGGCTGCAATTACCAATGAAATCCTAGAAATTGTTGGAGGTGCGGAAGCATTGAACAATTAATAAATACAACAAGGAGTACGTTTTTCTTTATAGTATAATTGAAACCCTGGCCGTAAGCGTCAGGGTTTTTTGGTGCCATTTTTTAGCGCTTTCGGTTTAAGCACATTTCGATGTATTAATTCGATTTTTTAAACGATTTTTGCGGGCAGATGCAAAACAAGAAGACCGCCTTACTTTTCATTTTCATTACTATTCTCGTCGATGTGATCGGTATCGGTATCATCATCCCTATCATCCCCGATTTGATTATGGAGCTGACAGGAGAAGGAACCCATATGGCCATTATTTATGGGATGTGGCTAACTACCGCATTCGCAGGGATGCAGTTCTTGTTTTCCCCGGTATTGGGAGAGATATCCGATGCCTATGGGCGACGACCTATACTACTGATAGCGTTGTTGGGGCTTAGTATCGACTATATGATTCATGCTTGGGCACCGACCATCGTTTGGCTTTTCGTAGGGCGATTTCTTGCAGGAATAACGGGTGCTAGTTTCACGGTCGCATCTGCGTACATTGCAGACATTAGTACGAATGAGGAAAAAGCCAAGAATTTCGGGTTGATCGGGGCCGCCTTTGGATTGGGCTTTATCATTGGGCCGGGTATTGGTGGATTTTTCGGCGAAATAGATATACGGTTGCCGTTCTATATTGCGGCTGGTTTGACCTTTGCAAACTTTCTATTCGGATATTTCTTTGTGCCCGAGTCCTTACCAAAGGAAAACAGGCGGTCGATGAATGTTTTAAAAATGATTCCCGGAGTTTCCCTAGTGAGCCTTCGAAACTACAAAGGCGTATTACTGCTTATTTTTGCCTTCTTTTTAGCGAACTTGGCAGGGCAGGCATTGCCATCTACCTGGTCGTATTATGGTATTGAACGCTATGACTGGAGTCCGCAGGATATTGGAATCTCATTGATGGTCGTAGGGCTATTGGTCGCGATTGCACAAGGTTTTTTAGTAGGGGTGGCCGTAAAGAAGTTTGGAAAACGAAAAGTGGTTGTTTTTGGGTTTTTGATGTGGACCATAGGAATGTTTCTATTTTCCCTGGCAAAGGAACCTTGGATGTTGTACGCCTTCCTGATTCCCTATGCCTTGGGCGGAATAGCAGGCCCTACCGTACAGGGGGTTATTTCAAACCAAGTATCTGAAAGGGAACAGGGAAACCTGCAAGGGGCAATTACAGGTTTGGTCAGTGTTACCGCCATTTTAGGACAACTATTGTTTTCGCCGGTCTTTTACTTCTTTATTCGCCCGGAAGGCAGTATTTACTTTCCAGGTGCACCCTATGCCGTTGCCGCTATTTTACTGCTGGTAGCATTTCTTTTTGCCGTATCGGCTATGAAACGAATGGCGATTGCAGATTAGTGCTACAGTCGCACTTGGTTATCGCACTATAATTTACCCGTTTATTTTTAACTTCTAGTACCGTTTTTAGATTCGTCTGAACAGGTTGTTTTCCAATCCATCAAAAAAAATAATGTTTTAGGACGTAACATTTTTCTATAAAACCATCTAAAGGAAAAAGCAATAAAACAGATATCATGAACAGAGTTAGTAAAATAGCGTTTCTTTTATTTTTAGGCAGTATGTTTCTAGTACGGGCACAATCGCCGGCCTTTGAGGTCAGCGTAGTAGGTGAAGGCAGTCCGGTTCTTTTATTCCCGGGTTTTACCTGTACAGGTGCCGTATGGGATGATACGGTATCAGAACTATCAAAGGAATATGAATGTCATGTTTTTACATTTGCGGGCTTTGGGGAAGTGCCCCCTATTCAAAAACCTTGGCTCCCAAAGATAAAGGAGGAAATAGAGGCCTACGTAGCTTCCCGGGAACTTCAAAACCCAATCATAATAGGTCATAGTTTGGGAGGCACTTTGGCGCTATGGTTGGCAAGTGAAGAAAACCACCCCTTTTCCAAACTGATTCTCGTAGATGCTTTGGCCGCAACGGGCGCCCTGATGATACCGAACTATAATAGCGATCAAATTGCGTATGATACACCTTATAACAAGCAACAACTGGAAATGTCAAAGGAGGACTTTGGCAAAATGGCAGATCAAATGGCAACGGGAATGACTCTGAACAAGGAAAAACAAGGTCAAATAAAAGAATGGATGTTGCAAGCAGACAGGGAAACCTTCGTATATGGTTTTACCGATTTGTTAAAGCTTGATTTACGGGAAAGTATTGCCAATATTTCCATCCCCGTTACCATTCTAGCCGCAAGTCACCCATATGGAGAAACGATGGCGCGAAAGACCTTTTCAGAACAATTCAAAAATCTGAAGGATTACAAGATTGAATTTGCGGCAGATGCTGCTCATTTTGTCATGTACGACCAACCCATTTGGTTTTTGGAAAAAGTAAAGAAAAGCCTCTCACTATAAATGAAGTTGAAGCAAGACCAATTTGAACAATTATACCAAACACACTATCCGAAAGTGATGCGCCTTTGTATGGGGTATGTAAAAGGAGATGTTGATTTGGCGAAAGATTTGGCTCAGGAGGTGTTTATAAAGGTTTGGGAAAACCTAGGATCGTTTCGGAACGAGTCGGCCGTTGGTACTTGGATCTATAGAATTACGGTAAATACTTGTTTGGTTCAAATACGAATGAAGCGCAGTAGTCAGGATACTGTGGCAATAGATCAGTTAAGGGCACCCGAGGAAGTAACGGATCACGACTACGAAAAACACCTCAAACAACTGTATGCCTGTATCAACAAACTAGATCCAACGGCCAAGGGCATCATTCTTTTAGAACTAGAAGGGTTACCGCAAAAGGAGATCGCGGCGGTTATGGGACTCTCACATGAAGCAGTTCGTGTTCGAATTCACAGAATAAAAAATAAGCTAACTAAATGTGTGCAAGATGATAAACTTTGAAGATTTAAAATCCCAATGGGAGAAACAACCTGAGGCAAAAGCACCTGAAAATGGCACCGAATCAATCGTTGTGAAGATAAACGCCATGCGTAAAAAACAACTGATTACGAACATCATTTTGGTGGCTACCTTACTGGTTTTAATAGGGTTCTTTTTCTATGTAATGGCCTACCGTGACCAAGTGGTACTTTGGGGTTTGCTTACCATGATGACCGCATTACTGGTACGAATCGCTATTGAGATACGCAGCGTACGGGTGTTGAGGAGGTTAAATAATGGGTTGGATGCCAAACAGTTTAAGGTTCGTATGACCAGGTATTATGAACAAAGGAAGATTATACATGTAATTCTTACCCCATTGATACTCATTGCTTATTGCTGGGGCTTTGTACGCCTACTTCCCGCTTTTAAAGCCAACCTTTCTTCGGGCTTTTATACGTATATTCTTGTTTCTTCTATTGTTTTGATTGTGTTCTTCACCGTATTTATAGGGTATCATTTGCGCAAAGAGCTTCAAATCCTCAAAACTTTAAAGGAAACGTGAAAAAACGCGTCTTTCGCTTTCCAGGGTATACGATTGCGCAGGTTTTATATGGCGGCGATATTTTAACTAAGTCGAAAACTGAAAGCCCTTCCTTTGTTTCACGCGTATAAATAGGTACTTTTAGGCCCTAATTAGCACGCGATTGAATCCACTTAAAAAACTTTTTAAGCAAACGGCCATCTATGGTCTGGCAACGGTGCTGCCAAGAATGTTATCTTTTCTTTTATTACCACTATATACCGACATTCTTGCGACGGCCGGTTTTGGGGAGGTCAATATTATATTTGCGTGGATTGCTATTCTAAATGTTTTTTTAGCATATGGCATGGAAACTGCTTTTTTTCGCTTTTACAATGGGAAAGACCCAAAGAAGAAAGTAGTCTCAACCGCGCTTTTGTCCATACTTGGCACCACGATTCTATTTCTTATAATTGCCTTGCTTTTTCAAAAAACGATTGCCTCATTTACAAATATAGATTTGAGGTATATTAAGTACACCATTTTTATTTTAGTACTGGATGCATTCGTGATTGTTCCTTTCGCTTGGTTAAGGGCGAATGAAAAACCCATGCGCTATGCGGTAATTAAAATATTGAACGTGGCCATTAATTTTGGGCTAAGTGTTTTTTTCTTATTGTTTTTGCCTAAAATGGCTATAGATAGCCCTAGCAGTTCATTTCTGCAATGGATGTACGAGCCTAATTTTGAAATATCATATATTTTTATTGCGAATCTGTTTGCAAGTGGCGTCACCTTTCTTTTAATGCTCCCATTATATCTGAAAACCTCCTATGTTTTTGATGTTGATTTATGGAAGCGTATGATGGGATATGCTTGGCCTGTTTTGGTTGCGGGTATTGCTTTTACCATAAACGAGGTGTTCGACCGTATCTTATTGGAAAATCTGCTTCCTTCTGATATCGCTAAAAGCGAAGTGGGGAAATATTCGGCCTGTTATAAATTGGCATTGTTCATGACCTTGTTTGCAACCGCATTTCGAATGGGTATAGAACCCTTCTTTTTTAGTCATGCAGGTTCAGAAAACCCACAGAAGACATATGCTCAGATTACCAATTATTTTGTTGTGTTGGGAAGCGTGATACTTTTGTCGGTAGTTGTTTTCGCAGATGTACTCAAAGTGCTGTTCGTTCGGAATGAAGCGTATTGGGAGGCAATGGAAATAGTACCGCTGATTGTGTTGGCCAGTTTCTTTTTGGGAATTTATCACAATCTTTCGGTTTGGTACAAAGTAACCGACAAAACCCGCTACGGCGCTTTTATATCGGTCATCGGAGCATTAATAACAATCGGTATAAATTTTATTTTCATTCCGAAAATCGGATATGTAGCTTCCGCGATTGCGACCTTATTGGCGTACGGCACTATGATGGTAGTGTCTTATTATTTGGGAAAATCAAGATACCCGGTACCCTACAATTTTAGAAAAATAGTTTTCTACCTCTCTCTATCCATTTTATTTTCAACACTCTCTTTTTATGTTTTTAATAGAAACTTAATCGTGGGTATGTTACTGCTTTCGCTGTTTTTGGGATTGGTTTACAAAATGGAGAATGATACATTACGCTTGATATTTAAAAGAGGAAAACCTGTAAAGGGCAACGAAGAATAATACAAAGAAGCATATGAACATTCGAATTATCAATAAATCAAGTCATTCATTACCTCATTATGAAACAGGAGCCTCTGCGGGAATGGACCTGCGAGCCAATATTTCCGAATCGGTGACGTTAGAACCTTTAGGGCGTACCATCATTAAAACGGGCTTGTTTATAGAGCTTCCTGTGGGCTACGAGGCACAGGTAAGACCAAGAAGTGGTCTAGCGGCTAAACAGGGCGTAACGGTGCTTAACGCACCGGGGACCATTGATGCCGATTATAGAGGAGAAATTGGTGTGATTCTTGTGAACTTGTCAAACGATTCCTTTGTAATTAAAAATGGGGAGCGAATTGCCCAACTGGTCATAGCCAAGCACGAACGTGCTGAGTGGGAGGAAGTAAATGAATTATCAGAAACTGCTAGAGGTGAAGGTGGTTTTGGAAGTACGGGAGTAAAATAAGCTATTCTCCTAATAAACCGAGAATGACAAGAATGAAAAAGTTAATTTCCATAGCACTATTTTTTTTCGGATTCTTTTGGGTTCCTTTCAATGTATTTTCCCAAGAAGAAGACTCGGAAATCAAAGTTGAACAAAGTGCCGAGGTATTTTTGGAAGAATATTCCGATGCGTTTCAAGAGAATTTTTTTGAGGCCTTGAAACAAAAGGGAATCGAGAATTACGACAAGGCGATAAATTTGTTTTTGGAATGTAAGCGCATAGATGCCGAGAATAAAGTCGTAGACCATGAGTTGGCCAAGGTGTATATGGAGGACAAACAATATGTAGTTGCCGAAGAATATGCGTTTACTGCCCTACAATCCGCACCAGAAAATCTGTGGTATCTCGATACGGCCGTTGCAATCTCCCAAAAGCAAGGCGGTTCTTTGGAAAGTCTGCGAGACCAAATTCCTTATTCGAACGCAAAGCTAAAGGAGCATCTAGCATTGATTTACTATCAAAGAGCCAATTATGCAAATGCCTTGAAAGTACTCAAAGATGTAAAGAAAACAACTTTTTCCGAAGACCTTTCATATAAAATAAACGACTCTATTGAAAAGCAAAAAGCCAGTTCGCAAACGGTCAGTTTTTCTGCCACTGCAACGAATTCGGGCAGCAACGATATTTCACAATACAAGGTTCGGCTAAAGGGGCTCATAACGGCCAATAACATTCCTTTTTTGTTACAACTATCAGAGGAGGCTTTGGAAACCTATCCTTCCCAACCCTACTTTTATTATGCGAACGGATATGCCCTGAATAAAAAGGCAAAACATAGAGATGCTATTGAGGTGTTGGAAGCGGCTCTAGACTATATGATCGGCGATATTTCGCTGGCCAATAAGATTTATAAAGAACTATCAGAAGCGTATAACGCCATACACAATACTGTAAAGGCAAATATGTATCTTCGTAAGGTAAAACCAGGTTTTTAAGGTGATGAGGGGACGTTTTAGACAAGTGCGTAGTGTTTTGATGGCGGTTATTTTTATGTTATTGGTAAGCGCCTGTAAGTCAACAAAGGTCGCTGCCGATGGGAAGGCCGATAGTAAATTGGCCGCAAAGACCATTATTAGGCAACACTATCAGAATCAATTACAGTTTAAAACTGTTAATGGTAAGTTGAAAATCGACTATTCTGACGGAGAATCCACTCAAGGAATTCCTTTGACCCTGCGAATGGAGAAGGATAAGGTTATATGGATCAGTGCGCCCTTAGGAATTGTGAAGGCTTACATTACCCCGGGAAGAGTGTCTTTCTACAACAAGTTGCAAAACGAATATTTTGATGGGGATTTTAGTTACTTAAGCAATATTCTAGGAACCGAGTTAGATTTTGAACAAGTACAGAACCTTTTGTTGGGACAGGCGCTCCTAGATTTAAAAGAGGCAAAGTATAATAGTGAGATTGCAGGGGGCAACTACCAGTTAAAACCAAAAAAGGCAGCGGAACTTTTTAAAATACTTTTTCAAATAGAACCGAAAAATTTTAAAATTGCTAGTCAGCAACTGTCACAACCACTAAAAAAACGACTGCTTCAGATCAACTATAAAAATTACCAGCAAATAGACAAGTGGATACTTCCCAATGAGATTGCTATCGCGGCGATAGATGGGGAATTGCGGAACACCATTGACATCGAATACCGAAACATGGAGTTTGACAAGGAACTGCGTTTTCCGTATAAGATCCCCAAAGGCTTTAAAGAGATCGTTTTGAAAAAGAATGACCTGTAAACCTATTTATATACGCTGTTTTCTGGTACTGACCTTATTGTTGGTTGGCCGAACGTATGGGCAAACAAATGAGCAAAAATCGCTCGAAGCCAAACGCACACGACTTCAAAAAGAGATAAACGATATCAACCGCTTACTTTTTGCCGAAAAAAAGCAACGGGGTACGGTCTTAGATCAGATCGAGGCGCTCGACAAGCGAGTCAATGTGCGGCAAGAACTGATCAAGGTGACCAATCAGCAGGCAAATCTGCTGAACCGAAAAATAAACACGAACGTTCGGAATATTTCGAAGCTAAAGAACGATTTAACCACGCTTAAGGAGGACTATGCGAAAATCATACGCAAGTCATACCAAAACCGTTCCCAGCAAGGCCGTTTAATGTTTCTGCTTTCATCCGACAACTTTTTTCAAGCCTTTAAAAGGCTTCAGTACATGAAGCAATACACCGATTACAGAAAAGAACAGGGACAACAAATAGTCAAAAAAACAGAGGAGTTAACGGCGTTGAACGCCGCTCTTATTGTTCAACGTAAGGAAAAAGAGGTACTGATAGCTCAAAATAAGAAAGCGAAGGCGCAGATGATGCGCGAAATGAAATCGCAGAAAGAACTGCTGGGCTCTATCCGAAAAAATGAAAGTAAGTATGCAGCGGCTGTACAAAAGAAGAAAAAAGAAGCTAGGAAAATAGATCAACAGATCGATCGCCTTATTCGAACAGCGATCGTAGCATCAAACAAAAAGGCTAGTGGCAAAGCAAAGGCCTCCAATAAGTTTCTGCTCACCCCAGAGGCCACCATTATAGCGAACAATTTTTCGGCAAACAAAGGACGACTTATTTGGCCAGTAGAGAAAGGGGTAAAGAGTCAGGGATTCGGAGTCTATAAAGATGCGGTATATCCCGGGATAAAGCATGAAAGTAACGGGGTTATCATCGCGACTGATGAAGGTGCGGTCGCTAGGGCTATTTTTAAAGGAGAAGTGATAGCAATATTGTCCGTGCCAGGAGGAAATAAAGGGGTACAGATCAAGCACGGGAACTATATTAGCACCTACTATAATCTGTCGGAATTGTATGTGGCCAAGGGCGATGAGGTGAATGCAAAGACCGAATTGGGCAAGGTATATACCAATCGGTCCAATGGTCAGACCCGGCTTAAGTTCTACCTGTACGAGGATACACAGAAGTTGAACCCAGAGGAATGGGTGTATCAATTGTAAGAAGATAAGGGAGTGCTGGCTTGGAATTCCTACTTATTACCCCCTAAACCCAGCTTTAAACAATGCGTATGATCACAGATATCACTGGTAGCTTTTTGCTTCGAAATGGCGTAGCAATGCCTTATTTAGGCTTGGGTACCTACCAATCAGAAAATGACGAGGAAGTGGTGAATGCGGTCACCTATGCCTTAGAAGCCGGGTATCGTCATATAGACACCGCCTCTTTTTACGAAAACGAAGAAGGTGTGGGGAAAGGAATCAGGCAATCGACCGTTCCCCGGGAAGCTGTTTTTTTGGTAAGCAAGGTGCAAAATGCGCACCAAGGATACGAACGAACGCTGCGCGCGTTTGAAGAAAGCATGGCCTTGTTCAGTATGGAGTATTTAGACCTTTATTTGATTCATTGGCCTATTGCAGGAACCTATAAAGAAACCTGGAGGGCGCTCGAAAAACTGTACAAGGAAAAACGCATACGTGCTATTGGGGTGAGCAATTTTATGCAACACCATCTAGAAGACCTGATGAACGATTGTGAGATTGTACCCATGGTAAATCAAATGGAGTTCCATCCCTATGTAGTACAGCAAGAACTGCTCGATTTTTGCGCTAAAAATACCATTCAGTATGAGGGATGGTCTCCCTTTATGCAAGGGAAGATATTCGGCCTTTCAGAAATGAAGGAACTTTCGAAAAAATACAATAAATCAATCGCCCAGATTACCCTTCGTTGGAATCTTCAAAAAGGAGTGGTGACCATTCCAAAGTCAGCTAAAAAAGAACGCATCATAGCAAATGCGGCTATTTTTGATTTTGAACTTTCGGCAGATGATATGGTTTTTCTCGATAGTCTTGATCGAGGAGAACGTATAGGACCTGATCCAAATGATTTTTAAAAACGAGTTTTATGTTTTACAAACGACTAATTTTAGTGGTAGTAGTCGGATTTTTGACCCTTTCTTCATGTGTGTTTGATTATGAGGACAACCAACGCATTCTGATTACCGGACAAGTACGGAACAGTGAAGGAATCGGTTTAGAAAATATACCGGTGATTATAAGAACAAACAATGGGGGGCTTTTTAGGGGCTCGGGTAGTTTTGGACGTGAAAAAATCGAAACACAGGAAGATGGAACGTTCCGTTTGGTTGTATTGAAACCTAAGTCTTTCGAGGAGGTTTCTATTAGGTACAACGATCTGGCCGAACAGAATTCGAACCCAAGGTTTAGGGATGCTTTCGTTCTAATTGAAGCTACAGATATCATAAACAACGATTTAAAACTGACCCCAGTAACCCTTGAGGAGGTAGACGCTGCCGGCAAATCAAATAAGTAAGGAAAACCATATATGACACTTGGTAAGCAGTGTTCGCGTGTACTGATAAGGTCATTGATTCCTAGAAAAACAAATGGCATGAAAATTAGAGTAGGTATCTTTTTGGTTTGTTTGGGTATCTTGAGTACCAATGAGGTGTATTCTCAGGACAGGATAGGGAACACGATAGGTGAAAATGTGCATATTGAACTTCGTCCCGGATTGAATATTCCAAGTGCGCTTGGCAACAATTTTCTTTCAGAGGCCTATACCACAAAATTGGGATTTGTACTTGATAGTCGCGCGTATCTGCAACGAGAACGGTTCTATCTTGGGCTTCAACTACACTATTTTAGGGCAGATGTAGTAAAGGGAAGTCTTGTTGGAAATTTCGACAGAACAGATGTTACGCATATCAGTGTTACAGGCGGAGTTCCTATAGTTTCTCCAGGAAAAAGGCTTGGGTTGGAAATAGGTCTGGGCTTTGGATATGTTATTTATGAGAACAAAAAAGACGGTATCAACTTTCATGATGATGGTTTTTCGGCCCATATGAATCTTAGTGCGGACTATCGGTTTAATTCTTTCCTTGGAGTGCATGTAGGAGTGCAATACACAAGAGATTTTCTTTCCGTACAAACTGCCCCGGAACTCGAGTCATTTTTTAACAATGCCGCCGTGTTGAATATCTTCACGGGCCTTGTTTTTTATATCGATAAGTAATGTGGGGTCTCCGTGCTCTTTTAGATTAACCCATAAAAAGAGCTCTTAGTTCGGTCGCATCACTCGGCTGCATCTTGCCCGCAAGCACCAAACTTAGTTGTTTTCTTCGCAAGGCAGCTGCAAAGCGTTCCTTTTCTAGCGCTGTCTCTGGTTCCAGCGGTGGCACTTTGGTGGGCTTTCCAGCAGAATCGAGCGCAACAAACGTATAAATACCCTCGTTCGCCTTTGAGCGTTTTCCCGTAAAACGGTCTTCGATCCAAACATCGATAAAAACTTCCATTGAGCTTGAAAAAGCCCGAGAAACAGCAGCGTCTACCGTTACAACACTACCCAAAGGAACTGCCTGTGTAAAGGCAACATGATTTACCGACGCCGTTACGGTGATTCCCCCACTATGCCTTCCGGCAGCAATACTTGCGGCACGATCCATGCGCGCCAACAATTCACCACCAAATAGGTTTTCAAGGATATTCGTCTCACCTGGAAGGACGATATCCGTCATAATCGTTCTGGAATCTTTAGGAGTTTTTACCTGCATAAGCTCAATTTTGCCGCAAAGATATAGCTTAAAAATGCGAGGATAAAGAAGAAACGAAGCTTATTCTACAGATTTTAACCAAGCATCGGGCGATTGTGTTTGCTTGATTTTTCGAAGGGCGATCAAGGCTGTTTCCGCATCGTTAAAACTGTCGTAAGTTACCATATGTAACCCAAATGGGTTGGTTCCTATATAGGAAGGATTGAATCCACTTTCCTTAAGTTGTCGAATCTTACGATCGGCGTTTTTCTTGAAACGAAATGCACCTGCGACCACATGGTGTACTTTTTTTTCACTGTCAAAGGCCCTTTCCTTGCTGGTGGCCTCTAAACTTAACGTGGGTAGCTCCAATGGCGCTGTGTCAAAAAAAGTAGCCTCTTGTATTTGTCTTGAAACTTGTTGTTCCGCAGCGGAACGCACCACTTGCTGATTGTCCAATCCCTGTTGATAGGCTCTATAAGCAGTTGCTCCCGTAGCCAAGGTCAAAAGAAATATAGCGGCATACTTTAAATAAGGGCGAAACGTATTTTGTGCTCTTTTTTCCGGAGTGATGGTGAACGGAATCTTTTCTTCTATTGATACGACTTCCTCCTTTAAAATCTCTCTGGTAATAGGTGCGGATGCAAATGCAGATAAGCCAAAAGAGGAGGTGAGGTAATTCTCTTGTTCAGAAGGTTGAAACTGTGTTTTTCCTTCTTTGTTCAACCACAATTCTCCAATAGCCTCAAAGGTTAAGCGTTCTCCCTGTTTCAGTTGCTTTTGCCATGCAACGACTTTTTCCCCTACCTGAATCAGCATCGATTCATAGTCGGTTTTTTCCGCTTCTGCCATGTACGACACCAAAAGGCCATCATTGGAAGTCAGTTGCTCGTTAAAAGAGAGTGTTTTACTAGGGGGATACAGTGTATGGGAGGCTTTGTGAATCACCGCAGACTTCTTCTGTGTTAGGAATGCGCCGAAACCTGGTATAACAACACAGTTATACCGGTATAATAATTCTTTCAGATAGTGTTCTACTCCCATCGCCACAAATATGTGAAAAATCAAAGCGCTAAAAACGGCTTGGCTTTACTTTTTATTAACATTATAATTTGTGTATTTTGTGGATAACTTAGTACGTTTTTTAAATGACTACAAATGAATTGGTTGCGGTTTTAAGACTACAATGTATCCCAAATATTGGAGATGTAACGGCCAAGAAATTGATTGCGCACTGCGGTAGTCCAATGGCGGTTTTTTCCGATAAACGACAATTACTTGAAAAAATTGATGGTATTGGGAGCGTTACCTTAAGAGGTCTGCGGGATGCTAAATACCTCAAAATGGCCGAAGCAGAGGCGAAATATGTGCAAGAACAAGGGGTCGACGTTCGCTATTTTTTAGATGAAACGTATCCAAAGTACTTAAAGCATTGTATCGATGGTCCTTTGTTGTTGTTTAAAAGAGGCAACATGAATCTTAAAGGACGTAAAATCATTAGCGTTGTTGGAACGCGAAAAATCACTGGCTATGGCACAGCTCTATGCGAGCAATTGATTTCCGATTTGGCGCCTTTAGACCCCATTATTGTTAGTGGCTATGCCTATGGTGTTGATATTTGCGTACAAAAGGCTGCCATAAAACACGGTTTGCAAACAATAGGTTGTTTGGCACATGGCCTTAATCAAACCTACCCTAAAGTACATTCGAAGTTCAATGTCGCAATAGAGGCAAACGGCGGATTTTTAACAGAGTTTTGGAGCACAAGCAATCCGGAGCGAGAGCATTTTTTAAGACGAAATCGAATAATTGCGGGGATGACGGAGGCTACCATAGTAATCGAGTCAGCTGAAAAAGGAGGAAGCTTGGTCACTGCAGATATAGCAAACAGTTATAGCAGAGACGTTTTTGCTTTTCCAGGAAGGGCGCAGGACAAATATAGCATTGGTTGTAATAACCTGATCAAACAGCAGAAAGCCCATATGATTACCCATGCGGCCGACCTGATATTCATGCTTGGATGGGAACTAGAAGCAAAAGAAGAAAATGGGACTCAAAAACAACTGTTCGTTTCATTGGAAAACAATGAACAAACCATCTACGACTATTTACACAAAGAGGGAAAACAACAGTTAGATAGTATAGCGCTTGAATGTAAAATTCCTGTTTTCAAAGTTTCTTCCACCCTACTCAATATGGAAATGAAAGGTGTTATACGCCCCCTGCCAGGAAAATTGTTCGAAGCGATATAAAAAGCCTTTTACGTTCATTTCCTCGAAGGAGGAAATCTATTCGAAGGAGGAAATCCAATAAAAGACGTGCAATATAATTTACCGACCCATCGGTCTGTAAAGTTAAATTTATTCGGTTTATAGGAACGTATATGGTTGTTTATCGATAAAATGACATCTAAAATCGGGTCACTGGATCTGGCATACAAGCAGCTAAAACCGTAAAACCAACTAACTGGTCGGTTTTATGAAATCAATATCCGACCTTGGTACGCACCCGAACCAATACCTCATCGGCCACTTTTTTTGCTTTTTCGGCCCCCAGTGCCAAGGCTTCATCAATCTCATTCAGATTGTTCATATAGTAATCGAACTTTTCACGAGCCGCTCCAAATTTATTAAGAATAACCTCATACAGTGCCTGTTTTGCATGGCCGTAACCATAATTTCCGGCGAGGTAGTTGGCACTCATTTCTTCAATCTGTTCTTGTGAGGCCAAGATTTTATACAAGGCAAAGACGTTGTCCGTACTTGGATCTTTGGGGTCTTCCATCGGTGTACTGTCCGTTTGAATACCCATGATCTGCTTTCGCAATTTTTTATCTGTTTGAAAGAGGTTGATCAAATTTCCTTTGCTCTTGCTCATTTTTTCCCCATCAGTTCCGGGAACATACATGGTTTCCTCCTGTACTTTCGCTTCCGGGAGCACAAACGTTTCTCCGAATTGTGCATGAAAACGCGAGGCCACGTCACGGGTCATTTCCAGATGTTGTAACTGGTCTTTTCCAACGGGTACCGTATGCGCATCATACAAGAGGATATCGGCAGCCATTAGCATGGGGTAGGTAAAAAGGCCAGCGTTCACGTCTTCCAACCTGTCCGCCTTGTCTTTGAACGAATGTGCCAAAGTGAGTCGTTGGTACGGGAAAAAGCAACTGAGATACCATGAAAGCTCCGTTACTTGCGGAACATCACTTTGCCGGTAGAATACCGTTTTCTCTATATCGAGGCCAAAAGCAAGCCATGTAGCGGCAGTGGCGTACGTATTCTGGCGCAATTCCTCCCCATTTTTGATTTGGGTAAGCGAGTGCATATCCGCTATAAAGAGATAGGATTCGTTTTTGGGATTTTCAGCCATCTGAATGGCGGGTATGATCGCACCTAAAATATTTCCTAAATGTGGTACTCCCGTACTTTGTATCCCTGTTAAAATTCGTGGCATGCGTATGTATTTATAAGTGGACAAAGGTAAAACAAATCGTAAAAAGCGAGGTTAAATTGCTACTTTTGATTTCATGGGTACCCTCGTCAAAAATATTGGGCATATGTTCTACCGAATCTGGTTCTATATCTTGGTCGCAGTGCCGATTCTGATTTTGTTTCCGTTTTTACTGTTATTCTCCTTATCCGAAAAAACCTATCCGCAATTTTTTTGGATGGCCCGTAACCTATGGGCGAACTTTATTTTATACGGCATGGGGTGCATTCCGCAAATAAAATGGGAACAACGAATTGAAAAAGGAAAGAGTTATATGCTGGTTGCGAATCATACGAGCATGCTTGATATTATGTTGATGTTGAAAATAAGCAAGAACCCTTTTGTCTTTGTGGGAAAGAAAGAACTTGCAAAAATACCGCTGTTCGGTTTTTTTTTTAAACGTGTTTGCATAATGGTCGATCGAGAAGATACGCGCAGTAGAACCGGTGTATATCGGCGGGCACAACGGAGATTGAATCAAGGCCTCAGCATCTGCATTTTTCCTGAGGGCGGGGTACCCGATGAAACGATTTTGCTAGACAGTTTTAAGGATGGGGCTTTTAAAATGGCAATAGCACATAAGATACCTATTGTTCCGATGACATTTTTTGATGGTAAAAAAAGATTCTCCTTTACCTTTCTTAGTGGGGGACCGGGAGTATTACGCGCAAAGGTGCACACGTTTTTTGAAACCGGAATTCTTGCCGAAGAAGATAAAATTACCTTTCGGGAAGAAGTACGGGATGTTATCTTTAGCGAACTATCTGCTTGCCAAGAAATAAAAGCTACAGTCGAGTAAAATTCTAAAAGTCCCGGTATTCGCTATCTAGATATTGATTGGCTTCCTTTTCGGCAAACTGGGCCGTTTCGCTGTCCCAATGCAGGGTTTGATTCGGAAAACGACCTGCAATAACACCCAAAAGAATTGTTTCCGTAAGTCGAGATGCGTATGAAAAGGGAGCACTGCATTCAGCCTTCCCCAAACAAGCGTCTACAAACTGATGGTAGTGTTTTTTACCTTCGGAATCGTAGTCCCTTACCGGCGCCCCAAGATTGAAAGATTCAATATCGATTTCCCGGTATTCACCATCAACGATCAATTGGGGCAACTTCATGAAGTGCGGAAGGTACAAACGTCCCTTCTCTCCCATGAACATGGCACCTTGATCGTGTAATTTCTCCCCGTTGGGGAGGGTCAGATCTTCTCTTTGCTTGTCGGCGCCTTCGCCATCGTACCATACCCATTTAAGGGTATCCGCGGTGTACGGGGTTCCCGGAAACTCATAAATTACTGTATTTTGTTCCGGATATCCAAAGCCATTAGGGTTTCTACAATGATTTGTTATGGTTTTTGGAACATCCAACGCAAGGGCATTGTACGGGGTGTCAAAAATATGGACCCCCATATCCCCTAAAGTACCGCAACCGTAATCTACTAATTTGCGCCAATTTCCAGGATGATAAATCCCTTCCTTATAAGCGCGTTCCGCCGAGGTTCCCAACCACAGGTTCCAGTTAAGACTTTCAGGAATTGGATCACTTCCTTCCGGTACGGCCCCATCGTAACCCCAATTTTTTGGGGACCAGGCCCTAACAGTATGCACTTTCCCTATAATTCCGGATTGAATTAACAAGGTCGCCAGTTTATAATCATAGAACGAATGCACTTGTATGCCCATTTGGGTTATTAGTTTTTTCTCCTCCGCCATTTTACGCATGGCACGAGCCTCCGTTACATGATGTGTCAAAGGTTTTTGACAATAAACAGGTTTGTTCATTTCCATGGCCAACATAGAGGCGGGGGCATGGGTATGGTCTGGAGTGGAAACAATGACAGCATCGATATCTTTGCCCATCTCTGCCAATAGCTTTCTATAATCGGTAAAGGTCTTCGCCTTGGGATGCAATAACTGGGCGGCAGCCAAATGATTGCTGTCTACATCACAAAGTGCAACAACATCGACCATTGCATGGGATGAGATTGCCTTTAGGTCTTCTCCTCCCATATTCCCAACCCCTATATGCGCGGTTCGCAAACGCTTATCTTTTGTATAGGCCCAAGCCCCTGATGGTAGCAAAGCAAATGTAGACAAGGCCGCAGTACTCTTTAAAAATTCCCTTTTATTCATAGTTTGGTTGTTTTATTACAATCGTTTGATCTTAATGTTTTTAAACCATAAGGGGCTATCATGATCTTGCAAACCAATGTAGCCTTTTTTGAATGCACCATATTTTGGAAAATTCTTCCATTTTCCCTTGGCCTTTCTTTGATGCCAATCCTCGGACCATGGAATAAAAGAGACTATTCTTTTACCGTTGAGCCAATGTTCTACCAATTCAGGCGTAAATCGTATGCGGGAACTGTTCCATTCTCCTGCTGGTTTAATGATTTTTTGACTTTGGTCTGGCAGGTGCATGGCATAGTCAGCACCGGTTTTTTGCCATTCTTCCAAGGTCGCATTGTTTATTTCTTCCCACTTTAGATCATCTAACAATTGGTATTCGGGAGCCACTTCTGCAGGACTGTCAAAACCTTCTGGTAAGTGGTAAAAGATACCGCTGTTTCCTCCTTCCGGAATTTTCCATTCAAGGTACAATTCAAAATTTTCAAACTCTTGGGCTGCGTAAATAATATCTTTACCTCCTTTGCGATCAACTTCCTTCCTTTTTTCGGTATCGAAGGTGAGGGCACCCTCTTTTATAAGCCATTGTGACGGGAGTGAATCGCCATTATAGGCACGCCATCCTTTTGTACTGGTGCCATCAAAAAGAATAACCCATTCATCCGGAGTCACTTTTTCAGTAACCTCTTTTGCCGCAACATCCTTCTCTGGCACTGTTTTACAAGCAAAGAGCATGGAAAACATTAAAAATAAACCAATGGGTTTTTTCATTCTTGTGTATTGTAATTGAATTCAGTAGGGTACTAGCAAACTACAATGTACTGAAAAATGCCAAATGTTCAAACTTGCAGTGTTTATGGAAATACACATACTTCTCGTTTTGAAAAAGGGAAGTATACATGAAAAGATATTCAATCGTGCTATTCCTGTAAAAATTGCCTGATTTGATTTAGATATGCGTTTTGTTGTTCCCACCAAATCTCATGCCCGGCATTTTCTATCATTTTATACCGTGCATTGGGAAATAGGGCTACATATTCATACGCCGCCCCGAAAGAATGGTATTCGCATTGGCCTTGTAAAACAAGGACCGGGGCATTTACATCTTTGGTTTTGCTCCGTATTTCTGGGTAATCATCACTATTGGTGGCGATGTACGCATAAAGTCCACCTCCACCTTCTTCTGGTAGGACATTTGCCGGATCGCATACCATTCCTTTTGTAAATTGCGATGCCAATGTATTCAGCATACGATCCATTTGTGCATCGGGAATGAGTTTTTTATTCAGCAAAAGAGCCCCCATACTCGCGACCACGGCTTTGGGTTTTAGGGCCATATTATCTACGTCTTTATTAAAATCATAGGGGGTTTTAAATTGCAATGAATCGGGACTGGGGAATAAGGAATCTACAGAAACATAGGCCCCGTCAATTTTCCTGTGGGGTTTAAAGGTACCTGGGGAGCTGAAAATAATTTTCTCGATTTGCTTAGGGTGCCGTACCGAGTAGTGGGAAATAATGGCGCAGCCAAAAGATTGGCCAATAAGAATAACTCGATCTGTTTTTATTTTTTGTTGTAAAATTTCTTGTAGATCTAACAGATGTTTTTCGAAACTGACATCACTGTAATTCTCTAGACGATCCGATAGGCCTGAACCTCGTTGATCATATAGATATATGTCATGCCCTAAAGAAGAGAGCTCGCCCAATGCCGTTATAATACTTGAATGTACATAGCCCCCAGGGCCACCATGCAAAAAAACAATTGGTTTTTTTTCTTGTAAAGAGGTTGATGCGCTTATTTTGGTATAAGCAATTCGGAACCCCTCGTTCATAGTCCAGTATTTGGTACTTTGGCGAGGTGTAATGGGTTGGACTGTTTCTTTTTCTGGAATTAGCAATAGCATAAAAAAGCAAAGCAGCAGTAGGCCAAGGACAATACCCATCCACCTCATGATTTTTTTGAACGTTTTCATTGGTTGTATTTTCCAATAAGACGTTGTTCAAAAGGTGCCGGTTACAGAAAACAGCATCGTCCCCTGAATGAAGGGAACACAGGTATACAAAAATGCCCCGATGGTTACATCAGGGCGTGAAAGGGATCGTTGCGCTCCACAACGACCAACCTAACCAACATTTATATATTTCGTTCACCTCTATTGTTAAGAGGCGTACCAAAAGGCATTCCTAAAATCGAAAGCTTAAGCCGCTGTAAATACCAACGGAAAAAGGTTGAAAGGTACCATCAACATCTGAAAAAGTATTCAGTTGATACTTGAAGACTGGTTCAATATTCAGTTTAACCTTTGGAGAAAAATCATAGTCGAATCCAAGACCAACATTGGTGCTAAAGTTGACGCTATTTATGTTGTTCGCCTCACCCATTTCCAAAGTTTGATTGCCAGAGGTCAGCGATACTGAATTATCGATCAAGAACAACGAACTAACGCCGCCAATAAGGTTTACGCCAAATTTTCTATCGATCAAGGCATAATTGAGTTCCAAAGGAATTTCTAAATACTCAAACTGTTGTGACATTGTTCCATCCCGTGTTGCCTGGGGGGCATTTACATCCAATGGCTGTACAAAATCGTTGTTAACACTTTGGGCCCTTGGCCCCGCCTTACTCTGTACAACGAGACTTCTAGAATTTAAGGCATAGTCAATATTATCTATTTGACCACTTTCTGAACCCTGTAAAGAAGAGGAGAATGCAATATCATCGGTACCATACCCATAATCTACTTTATGTATCCCTGAGCGCACACTTAACCTGCTGTTTAACTCATAAGCAACGGAAAGCCCATAACTCAAATTGGTCTCTCCTGATTTTGAATTCTCAACAAAAATGGAATGAACAGGCGAACCTTCCCCAAAAGAACTATAGAAAACCGGAGCAACACTGGCACCGGCCGACCAGCGGCTAGCCGTATTTTCAGCGACCAATTCTTCTTCCTCTTGTTCTTTGATTTCATCGAAAATCGATTTCTTCTTGCTTTCTTGAAGCGTATCGTTTGCCGCAATGGCTTCGGTGACAACTTCCTTTGAAGAACCTTCTACTATTTTATTGGCTTCTTTAGCATTCGCTTCTTTTTTGTTGGTGTCAATCGTATTCTGTGCAATGCCCTCTTCCACCTCTTCCGTGGCATTTTTTAACGGTCTTAGCGAATCTTGTTTTTTGGCATTGGTAGCATCCGTAATAGCAGTTTCTGTTTTTTGAGGTGCGATCTCAAGGTCTTTTAACAATTGCGGTTTGCCCTCTTTTTCCCTGGCACCATCATCATCTCTATTGGTCATTTGGGTCTTATCTGATGCTAGTTTTGGAGACAACGCTTTAAACGAATCACTTTTCTTTTTTTCTTTTTTACTCCCTTGTACTAAATCTTCATTCGCATTTGTGGTATACGCCTCATTTTTGGGTGCGACAGGATCTAATGCATCCTGATTATTAGGTACCTCCTCGTTTGTGTCGGCAATACCGTTGGTCTTGTCATCCTTTTGTTCCTGAAGAGGGGTGTTCAATTCTTGCTTGGAATCTACCTTGTTGGTATCTTGTTCCACGGTGGTAATAATCGGATTTTCAGTATTGTCAGACGCTGTAGAAAAGGGATTAATGAGCCATAGCCCGGCCAATAATACTGCCGCAACGCCACCAAGCTTCCACCAAAACGGAATCACCTTTCGTGATTTTTCTTTTTTGTCCAACGCTGCTTCGAGCGACTGCCAAACTTTTTCATCTGGCGCCTCGTGGAAGTCCTGGAACTTCTCTTGAAACAGTTCGTCTAATTTCTTTTTAGCCATCTTATTAATGGTTTATGCAATTTTTTAATTTTTCTTTTTCAAATCTGTCGGCTCCAATGCCGTCAAACGCATTAAACGTTTTTTGGGCATTAGAAAAAACAAGACCCCTATGATGGCCTTGTCTTTGTTGGCTTCTATTTTTTGCTTTAGAAGCATTCTGGCCCTTGCTAAATTAGATTTAGAAGTGCCTGTTGAGGTGCCCAATTGCTCCCCTATTTCCTTATGCGTGTACCCATCCATCACATACATGTTAAATGTAATGCGATACTTATTAGGCAATTCCTGAATGTAGCTCAGTAGTGTATGCAGATTAATATCCGCATGACTTGATTCTACCACAACTTCCTCTTCCATATTTTCCGAAACCACATTTAAGTGGTCTTTTTTTCGGTATTTCTGCAAAACGGTATTAACGGTAATTCGTTTCATCCACCCTTCAAATGAGCCTTTTGATCCAAATTGATGAATCTTGTCAAAAATGGTCATAAAACTATCATGTAGGCTATCTTCAGCCTCCGTTTTATTGCGCGAGTACTTAAGGCATATTCCAAACAAAACTCCCGAATACTTACGGTATAATTGTTCCTGTGCCTTACGATTACCCTGTTTACAGTTGTCTATGAGCTCTTCTAAACTCAAAATTGTCGGTTAGATTACTTGTTGGTTAGTTAATTGGAACTTCGATTTCAAGGTACTGCGCATCTCCATTTTCATCCTCCCCCTGCCAGAAACGAAATAGATAGTCTTGATCGTGCAGTACCACAAAATTAAAGGTAGCTTGTACCTCTTCTGACCGCTCGGCGCATTCTCTATCAGTAATGACCGAACCGACCACAAAGACATTGCGGGTCGTAGTCGCTTCTTCCACCACATCAAACCCCTCAAAGAAAGTACAATCATCGGGTCTATTGTAGGTTACCGTAATTTGATATTGGCCGTTCAAATCAAATGAATCAGGAACTTCTGCGCCCACAACCTGAAGGGCTGCAAAATGAAAATTAACACCGTCATCATTATCACATGCATTGAAGCCAAAAGACAGTAGTACAATGCCTATTAGTATAGCAATACGTTTCATTGGTTTCTTTTTTTGTTGAATTTCAGTTGCTTTTATGAATTACTACATACCCGTAACGAAACGTGCCGGCTTGTAGTATGCTCGTAATGCATCTTCAATTCAATAGAAGAGATGTCAAAACCCTATAATGGTTGCGTAATAGACATAAAGTTCGTCCAAAGCCACTTTTCCTTGGTCGAACGTTTAGAAAAATGTAGAAGTGAACTGTTTATTTTAGTGCTGCAATAGCTTCTCTGATTTTTGCATCTAGTTCTTCGAACAGTTCTGGGTTGTCCAACAATAGGTTTTTGACGCCATCGCGTCCTTGACCGAGTTTTGTATCACCATAGCTGAACCATGAGCCGCTTTTTTTGATGATCTCATATTCAACGCCCAGGTCTATGATCTCTCCTACTTTGGAAATACCCTCCCCGTACATGATATCAAATTCAGTTGTCCTAAAAGGAGGTGCCACTTTGTTCTTGACCACCTTAACCCTTGTTTTATTTCCTTGTACACCACCATCGGTATTTTTTATTTGGGTAGAACGGCGTATGTCAAGACGAACGGAAGCGTAAAACTTCAACGCATTTCCTCCGGTAGTGGTTTCAGGGTTTCCGAACATTACCCCAATCTTCTCGCGAAGTTGGTTGATAAAAATAACGGTACAATTGGTTTTGCTGATCGAACCAGTGAGTTTTCGAAGTGCCTGAGACATCAGTCTGGCATGGAGTCCCATCTTGGAATCACCCATTTCCCCTTCGATTTCACTTTTTGGTGTCAAGGCTGCTACAGAATCGACTACCACGATATCAATTGCGCCAGACCGTATTAAATTATCGGCTATTTCAAGGGCTTGTTCACCATTGTCGGGTTGTGAAATGATCAAGTTATCAATATCAACCCCTAATTTTTCTGCGTAAAAACGGTCAAAAGCATGTTCGGCATCAATAAATGCCGCTATGCCACCATTCTTTTGAGCTTCGGCAATAGCATGCAAAGTGAGTGTGGTTTTACCTGAAGACTCTGGTCCGTAGATTTCAACGACCCTGCCGCGGGGATAACCACCTACGCCCAATGCAATATCAAGTCCCAAAGACCCAGAGGGGATTACATCAACCTCTTGGACCACGCTATCGCCCATTTTCATTACGGCACCTTTGCCATATGTCTTGTCTAATTTATCTAGGGTTAGCTTTAAGGCCTTTAATTTTGCTTCTTTTTCAGAACTCATTCTTGTTACTTTTTAGGCTTGCTAAATTAGTGTTTCTTTTTGCATAATTCAAATAATAAGACCAAACCGAAAAATAGAAACGCAACCCTTTTGAATATTATGCATCTATTTCTAAATACTGCTGGTGAACACACCTCTTAGAAGGTCTTCTTACTGACCAGTTAACAATATTTGGGCATTTTCTTTTGGATTTTCAAAAGTGCTATGAAGAGGAAAATTGAAATGGCCCACAAAGGGTTTCGATGTATTTCGAGACCCTTTTTTATTTGTACCTTTGCCTTCCTTATAGAAATATTCTTTAACTTAAACTATTGGTATAGCATGCAACTGTACAATACCTTAAGTGCAAAGGAGCGGGAAGTGCTTATCGAGACTGCCGGTAAGGAACGCCTTACCATCTCCTTTTATAACTATGCACATATCGGTAATACGTCGATTTTTAGAAACCACTTATTCATACATTGGAATGAGCTAGACGTCCTAGGACGTATTTATATTGCCCATGAGGGAATCAATGCCCAGCTTTCGGTACCTGCGGAAAATTTCGAGCAATTTAAAAAACACTTAGATAGCATTTCCTTTCTTGAAAATGTCCGTTTGAATATTGCTATTGAGCATGACAATAAGTCGTTTTTGAAGTTAAAGGTCAAGGTTCGAAAAAAAATTGTGGCCGACGGATTGAACGATGCAACTTTTGACGTTACCAATAAAGGGATACACGTTGGAGCGAAACAATTCAATGCACTTATTGAAGACCCGGATGCTATTCTGGTAGATATGCGAAATCACTATGAAAGTGAGATCGGTCATTTTAAAAATGCACGTACTCCCGATGTAGATACCTTTCGTGATTCTTTGGACATCATTGAAAAAGACCTTGCCGCGCACAAGGAAGATAAAAAGTTGGTCATGTATTGCACGGGCGGTATTCGTTGTGAAAAGGCAAGCGCTTACTACAAACACAAAGGGTTTAAACAAGTATATCAATTAGAAGGCGGTATTATTGAGTATGCACGCCAAATAGATCAGCAGGGACTAGAGAATAAGTTTTTGGGGAAAAACTTTGTTTTTGATCATCGCCGAGGAGAACGCATTTCAGAAGACATAATTTCACAATGCCACCAATGCGGAAAACCATGTGATACGCATGAAAATTGTGCGAATGAAGCCTGCCATCTGCTTTTCATTCAATGTGAAGAATGCAAAGAAAAAATGGATAATTGTTGCTCCGATGCATGTCAAGAAGTACATAACCTGCCTTACGAAGAGCAAAAAGCGTTGCGTAAAGGGAAAGGAGCCAGCAATAAGATTTTCAAGAAAGGACGTTCTCCGGTATTGAAATTTAAAAAATAAAGGTGTTGCCAATCCCTATTTTTTTCAACTTGGTTGAAGGGAAAGACTGGAATTCTTAAGTCTTTGTTTTTAAATGTTTTGTGTTTGCTGGTGGAGTGCCTGTCTTGCTTTTTTTGCCCCAGTGGACTACCCTTTCTTTCCATAACAAATTATACTATCTTTGATATCAAGATTAGTATGAACCTTTTTTGGTAAAAATGGCCCGCTTCGATAGCTTTTAGGGGCCAATTCTATCAAACCAACATATAAAATATGGGTTGTAGCAGTTGTTCGACCGGTAAGGACGGACAACCACGTGGTTGCAAGAACAATGGTACTTGTGGCACAGATGGTTGTAATAAATTAACTGTTTTTGATTGGCTCGCGAATATGTCGCTTCCAAATGGCGAGAGTGCCTTCGACTGCGTTGAAGTGCGTTTCAAGAACAGTCGAAAAGAATTCTTTAGAAATACGGAAAAACTTTCTTTATCTATTGGCGATGTGGTCGCCACCCAAGCACAATCGGGCCATGATATTGGTATGGTTACTTTGGTGGGCGAACTCGTTAAAGTGCAGATGAAACGCAAGAAGGTCGATTTTAAAGACGAGGCGTTGGCAAAGGTATATCGCAAAGCATCCCAAAGTGACATTGACAAATGGCAAAAATGTAGGGACCGAGAGGAAGAGATTAAGAAACGGGCCCGAGAAATGGCCATTATCTTGAATCTTCAGATGAAAATCTCCGACGTTGAATTTCAAGGAGATGGGTCGAAGGCCACTTTTTACTATACTGCCGAAGACCGTGTTGATTTTCGCCAGTTGATCAAAGACATGGCGAAAGCTTTTTCCATCCGTATAGAAATGCGACAAATAGGCTACAGACAGGAGGCACAGCGCTTGGGCGGAATCGGTTCTTGTGGGCGCGAATTATGCTGCTCTACGTGGTTGTCAGATTTTAGGTCGGTAAGCACTTCGGCGGCAAGGTATCAGCAGCTATCCTTGAACCCACAGAAACTAGCAGGGCAGTGCGGAAAGTTGAAATGTTGCTTAAACTATGAGCTCGATACGTATTTAGAGGCCCTGAAAGACTTTCCATCACAAGACACTAAATTGTTTACCGAAAAGGGCCTTGCTTTTTGTCAAAAGACCGATATTTTTAAAGCTACTCTTTGGTTTTCCTATAAAGATGACCCCGCGAATTGGCATACCCTTTCAAAGGAACAGGTGCAGGAGATTTTAGAGAAAAACAAAAAGAAAGAAAAAGTTGCCAGCCTAGAAGAATATGCGGTGGATAACATCGTTATTGATGAAAAGGTGGTGTTCGAGAATGTTGTAGGCCAAGATAGCCTTACCCGTTTTGATAAGCCAAAACGCAGTCGTAATAGCAAGAACCGAAACAAGAACCGAAATCGGAATAAAAGCAAGAATAAAAAAGGGGGCAATCCCAATGCTCGAAACAACAACAATAAGAACCGAAACAACAACAATAAAAAAAGGCAGCCTAAAAATGCGTAAGATTTTGTTCGCACTGATTTTGGGGTTCGTATTAGTCTCTTGTGATACGGCAATGGTCGAATCTAGATATGTAGCGATTGACGATGCTAGTTGGGAGAAAGATTCGATACTGGAATTTACCTTTTCCGATTTAGATTCATTGGCCCCTCATGACGTTTTTATAAACGTCCGAAATGATAATACCTTCCCCTATAACAACCTATTCCTAATCGCCGAATTGAGTGCGCCGGATGGAGTGGTCGTGAAGGATACTTTGGAGTATGCGATGGCCGAACCCGATGGGACTTGGATGGGAAAGGGGTATGGTAGCATCAAAGAAAATAAGTTGTGGTATAAGGAAGACATCGTTTTTCCCGAATCGGGCGTATATACATTGCGTATTTCCCATGCCATGCGCAAGAATGGCAGTGTTGACGGGGTGGCTCTTTTAGAAGGTATCACCGATGTAGGTTTCGAAATAGTAAAAAAGTAACTCAGTATTATGGCAAAGAAGACGGTCAAGAA
>CALIIC010000102.1 GCA_938020445.1 uncultured Flavobacteriaceae bacterium
CATTCTTCCTGCAGTTAGAACCGTATTGAAGTCATTGGATATTCGACAAGCGGTCAATACCATTGACCTTAGTGGTTTTATCGCTTTAGAGGAATTAAACTTAAGCAATACCAATGTATCAAGTCTTACATTGCCCATGACGGCAACTTTGAAAGAAATCGATATTTCGAGTCATCAATTACCTAGCGGATTCTCCTTCGCCAACGCACCCGGATTGGAAGATTTATCAATTACGTACAATAGATTACTTACTCCTTTTACAATTGATATTACGGCAAATACCTTACTAAAAGACCTCACTGTGAGAAGCAATAAGATGCCGACCTTGGATATCACTCAAAATACACTATTAGAAGAATTGAACGCTTCCGACAATACCTTAACCACTATTGATACCAGTCAAAATACCTTGATGACAGATTTGGAGGCATCACAAAATCAAATAACCAATCTTGATCTTTCGACCAATATAGTCCTAGATCGTATCGACTTGCGACTAAATCTGCTTCCCGAACTCATTCTTACGAACAATGTAGCACTAGAAAGGCTTGATTTAGGAGAAAACAGGCTACCCAATCTAGATATCACCACCAACCTACTTCTGCGACAATTGGAGATTGACAACAATCTATTTACGACCACAGGTTTAGATTTAACCCAAAGCGCTAATTTAAGAGATCTTACCGCCTCTTTCAATCAGATAGAATCCTTGGATATCAGTCAAAATTTTAAGCTTGAGGAATTGGTCATTGATAATAACTTATTTTCCGGAAATGATATTTTAAACCAATATTATCAAAACTTCATTGACTCTGGACGCTTGATCGTCTGGCATCACAAGCTTATTGTGCATCATAACAGCCTAACCGGTGAAATACCGAACTATAAAAGCATCGTAAAAGATACTGACACTGCTTTTGACACCTACTGGTTTCAATTGGAAATAGAGGAAAACAACTTTCATTTTGGAGATTTCGAGGCAGTACACGATCAGTATGTTTTTTACAGAGACAATTCCTCTGCACAATACAATACCCTAAATTATTTTAAAACGTACAACTACGCGGGGCAAGCCAAAGTTAATGCGATTGAAAATCCAAACAGAAATGCTGGGGAGACCATTACACTTACCACCACGGTAAGAGGAACTCAAAATCACTACAAATGGTTCAAAGACGGTGTGGAAATACCTGATGCGCCCGATGCGCCAGAATACACCATCACTGATTTAAATACCTGTGATGCGGGCGTTTATCATTCCGAAATCGTAAGCGACCTTGTACCTTTCGAAGATGCAAACCCTCCCGGGACCAATGGTAGAAATTTACTTTTGGTACGGAACGATATTACGCTGACCGTAAATGCTACCAAAGACTGTGTAGCCCTTAATACCCCATTAAATGGAGCCTCAAATGTTCCCATCAACACGGGTATAGAGTGGTTAGACAACCCAGGTGCCTGTGGGTATAAGATTACCATTCGCGATATCGACGCTGGCACGACCTTGGTCAATAACGAAGATGTAGGAGAAGTGACCGTTTATAACTACAGTAGCGATTTTCCGTCAAATACAAACATCGGCGTGACCATTACCCCGTATTATGATGACGGTGACTTTGCAGGATGTACCGAACAATCTTTTAATACCAATACTTCGGTTGTGTTGCCACAATGCACCACATTACAAAGTCCAGAAAATGGAGACACAGATGTTGCAGCCGATATTTCAACGATTTCCTGGAACCCTGCAAATGGAGCAGATGCTTATAAAATAAGTATTACCTCAACGAGCGGAAGCAATAATCTAGCGTTGACCGACGTGGGAGACACAACTTCCTATACCCTACCGGGAGCATTTCAATCGAATGACGTCGTGAGCGTAACTATCGTACCCTTTAACACAGTGGGCGACGCGCTAGGTTGCACGATCGAAACCTTTACTGTTACCACAAGCGCTCCTGCTGCACCTAACTGTACCAGCCTAAGTGCGCCAGGCCCCGTTAACAATGATACTGATATAGCAGTGGATGTGGCCAACATCTCATGGAACGCCGTACCCAATGCAGACGGCTATCGCCTTATCATCAACGGAAGTACCAGTAGCGGGAACAATCAAACTGCTTTGGTCGTGACCAGTACCACCCATGCTTTCGCAAACGACTTTGACAACGGGGAGACGGTTACGGTCATCATAATACCCTTTAATGCAACAGGCGATGCCACCGGATGTACTGCGGAGACCTTTACCATTGTGGCGGCCGGATCGGTACCAAGCTGTACCAACCTTAGTGCCCCGGGGCCTACGGACACCGATACTGATGTAGCTGTAGACGTAGCAAGCATCTCATGGAACGCCGTCGGCAGTGCGGATGGCTATCGGGTAACCATCAATGGAAGCACCAGCGACCTGAACGATGAGACCGCATTGGTCGTTACGGGAACCACGCACAATTTCACCAACGATTTTGACAACGGCGAAACCGTCACCGTAACCATCGTACCCTACAATGCAACGGGCGATGCCACCGGATGTACTTCGGAGGTCTTTACCATTGTGGCTGCCGGATCGGTACCAAGCTGTACCAACCTGAGCGCACCGGGCCCTACGGACACCGATACTGATGTAGCTGTAGATGTAGCAAGCATCTCATGGAACGCCGTCGGCAGTGCGGATGGCTATCGTGTAACCATCAATGGAAGTACCAGCGACCTGAACGATGAGACCGCATTGGTCGTTACGGGAACCACGCACAATTTCACCAACGATTTTGACAACGGGGAAACCGTCACCGTAACCATCGTACCCTACAATGCAACGGGCGATGCCACCGGATGTACCTCTGAAACATTTACCATTGTAGCGGCCGGATCGGTGCCAAGCTGTACCAACCTTAGTGCCCCAATGAACTTGGACACTGACGTGGATTCTGCCATTGAAGAACTTAGCTGGGATGCCGTAAGCGGCGTCACTACCTATCGCCTTTCCATATCTGGTAGTAGCAGCACCGGAAACAATATAACCAATTTAGATGTTATTGGAACCAACTATACCCTACCCGACCTGTTCGATGAAGGGGAGACAGTCACAGTAACCATCATTCCCTTTAATGCAAACGGGGATGCTATGGGATGTACTTCGCAAAGTTTTACCACTAGAGCTGAAGCCCCAGTTCCGGCATGTGCCAATCTTTTGACACCCATGAATCTCGATACGGATGTAGTACCGACCCTGGCTCAAATTACTTGGAATCCAGTGGCCGATGCTGAAGGATATCGATTGACTATTTCGGGAAGCAATAGCACACTAAACAATATTACAGGATTCGCAGTTACCCAAACTTCCTATACTTTTACAAATCTTTTTGAGGAAGGCGAAACGGTAACCGTGCTGATTATTCCCTTCAATACAAGTAATGATGCAACCGGCTGTACTTCAGAAAGCTTTACAATTGGCACCCAGGTACCCACTCCTCTAGGATGTACAAATCTAACCACCCCAGAAAATGGAGATGCCGACATAGCCATCGGAACGAACATTGCATGGGAAGCGGTGGCAGAAGCAGATGGTTATCGAATTTCTATAGGCACCACTTCTGGCGGTACAGAAATACTCAACAATGAAGACGTCGCCTTTTTAACCAATTACAATTTAAGTGAAGAGCTGCCCTACAATGTTCCTATTTATGTAAACATTACCCCTTATAACTCCTCCGGAGATGCGCTAAACTGTGAAGAACAAACCTTTACCACAGCGGAAGAAGAAATCCCGGAAGACCTGACCAAGTATGGTTTCTCACCCGATGGGGACGGTGTAAACGAGTTTTGGGAGATTATGAATATTGAACAATATCCCGACAATGTCGTAACCATATTCAATCGCTGGGGAGATGTCGTCTTTCAGGTAAGCGGGTATGACAACGCCTCCAATGTTTTTAATGGAAATGCCAACCAACTCACAGGATTGGGCGCCGATACGTTACCGGCAGGAACGTATTTCTTTCACATTGAAATCAACGGGGATCACAATTTAAGTAAGACAAAGGGATATTTAGTACTAAAACGTTAAGATGACAAACCAAACCAACACCATTCTACCTGCCCTACTGCTTGCTTTATTATTCTTCGGAATAAATGCTAGTGGACAGCAGACAGCAGCTTTTCCGGAGTATAACTACAACCCGTTTCTTATCAACTCGGCCTATGCGGGAATGCTTCCCAATGCCGAAGTATCTATAGGGAATTCGGGATTCTTTAATCAAATAGAAGGAAGTCCAAAAAACTTTTCGCTAAGTCTTCATACCCCATTATCCGAAGGAAAGGTCGGTGTTGGCGCGGGCATCATTCGAGATCAAATAGGGGTGACGACCAACACCAATGTATTTGCCGCCTATTCCTATAAAATCTTTTTTGACTTTAAGGATGATCGCCCCTATTGGCAAATTTACCAACCTGGTGTATTGTCTTTCGGGATTACTGCCGGAATTCAACAATTTCAAGACAATCTCTTGGAGCTTGGCATCGTTGATGACCCAAATTTTAGCGAAAACATAACCGCTACCGTACCCAGTATCGGGGTGGGATTTCTCTTCAACCACTCTCGCTTTTATACCGGAGTATCGGCCCCAAACATTCTTGGGGATAAGCTGGCCAATAGAGATGACCTGCGACTTTCGAATCCCATATACGGATATTTCGGATACCGTTTTTTCACCAATAGGTATCAAGAGATTATGGTAAAACCCAATGTGCTTTTAAAGTATGAAAACGGCGCGCCGTTTCAAGCCGATATTAACTTAGCTTTTAGTTATAAAAACAAGTTTGAGCTGGGCGCTGGTTTTCGAACAAGTTCTTCGGCCAACCTCTTGGCAGGTATTTATCTTTTCGATAGCATTCGACTTATCTACCACTACAACATTGCCCTAAAACAGAATCCGTTGGGCAACACACACGGCTTTCTATTGAGTTATCGTTTTGGGGAAGGGTTTACCAGCAGGTAAGGGTCTAATTTTATGTGTTGATTCTTAAAAGTCTTTTATAACAAAGGAAGCGCAGCTATTGTATCATCGCCAAATTGATTACTTCTTGTTCGGTCAAATAGCGCCAATGCCCTCGTGGAAGATCTTTCTTGGTCAACCCGGCATACACCACGCGGTCGAGTTTCACAATTTCGTACTCCAATTCCTCGAAAATACGGCGTACGATGTTATTTCGACTGCTATAAATTTCGAGTCCTACCTCTGTTTTAGGAGCTTTATCTATAAAGCTCGCGTCTTGTACTTTTACAACCTTCTCATCAACGGGAAGCCCCTCTTGAATTCTTTTTAAGTCAGCACTTCGCAAAGGTTTGGTCAGCTCAACATGGTATATTTTACGCAACCCGTTTTTAGGGCTATTCAATCGTTTGGTCAATTCACCATCATTGGTAAACAACAACAGGCCGGTACTTGTTTTATCTAATTTTCCAATAGGTGCCAAAGGAGATTTGGATGCTTTGGAAATAAGGGTCAGTGCGGTTCTATGCCCCCTATCATTTCTTCCCGAGGTGACAAAATCTTTGGGTTTGTTGAGCAAAACGTACTCCTTTTTAACCGGATTCAATACACGACCATCAAATTTGACCTCATCGGTGAGGTTCACCTTATATCCCATTTCCGTAACTGGTTTTCCGTTGACCGTTACACTCCCTGCCGCAATGTAAATATCTGCCTCACGACGCGAACATACCCCTGAATTTGACAGATAGCGGTTCAAACGTATGACATTTGGATTCGTAGATTTCTGTAGTGCGGCCTTCTTATTTGAAGAATTGCCCTTAGCCGTGTTTTTCTTTCGAAAACCTCCGCCTCGATTTCCTGATTTCTTTCCGCCCTTGTCAGAACCTGATGTGCCCATATCGTACTTTTTGGCAAAGGTAGCAAAGGGAATCGGAAGCACTACTTAAATATGAATGATTTAGTTCCCAATAGATTTACCCCGGTATTTGCAATATGTGACGCACTGCTATCGCTTCTCACTCGTCTGTAAGCCTAATGGTCGATTGGCGTTCACGATTTACCTGCAACTTGGTTACATCGGGGCGGGAATAATGCCCAACAGCATCGAAGTTTTGCCTTTCCTCATATACGCGATTGAAGTCTAGTGTTTGGTAGATAAGTCCTTCGGTATGCAAGACGGGTTCAATAAGCCATTCCCCATTGGGGCCTGCGATACAGGAGCCCCCATTGGCCAATACTTTCGGGGCCTTCTCCAGTATTTTAGCCAGATGTGGCGTATCTAACGGAAAGTTATCATGCTTCATAAGCGAGGATACCGATATCACAAAGCTTCGTGACTCTCTTGCAATGAACCTGGTAATGTCTTTCGTATTGTGTTCACTACCGGGCCATACGGCAATATGGAGATTCTCACCTTGCCCGTAGAGTGCGGCTCGGGGCAGTGGCATCCAATTTTCCCAGCAGTTGAGTCCGCCGATCGTGAACTGTTTTAGAGGGTGTACCCGAAGCCCATGCCCATCGCCCGGCGCCCATGTAAGGCGTTCATCATAGGTAGGTTGCAGTTTTCGATGTACCGATTGAACGATGCCCTCGGCATCAATATACACCAAGGAACAATAAATACTATGACCCCCTCGATCTTGTGGGCGTTCCATCATCCCTAAATAAACGGCTATCTTATTTTCTTTAGCAAGCGCACATATCCCTGTCAATTCCCCTGCTTCAATTTGAATGGCATTGCGAACATAGTGCGCATGTATTTCCTTGTTTACCTTTAAGTCCCAAGAGGCACCCTCGGTATGTGCCAACCAAAACGGATAGCCGGGCAAGAGCGCTTCTCCAAAAACAATCAATTCGGCTCCTTCCTTAGCCGCATCGGAAATACAGCTTTCTATTTTCTGCAGCGTAGCTTTTTTGTCGAGCCATATCGGCGCTATTTGGGCCATGGCCACTTTCAAAAGATTGTCCATTAGAAGATTCGATTTAAAACAAGGTCCACATCGATTAATAAAATACTAAAGACCCCAGCGATTATTATGAACTTTAAGATGTTATGAAGCCAAACATAGTCTTTTTTGGTATTGGACCTCCACAGTAGTAATACGAGTATGATGAACAAGAGCATAGAACCCATAAAATAATAGTCCATATACCCGATTTCAAATCGGGTAATCAACAACCAAGACGGGATCAACGCCAACAAAACCAAGGTAGTGATTCCCATTTTGGAAACCCTAGGGCCATACATAATGGGAATGGTCTTATAATTCTGAGCCAAATCACCGGCCATATTCTCCAAATCCTTTAGGAATTCCCTAGCCAATATAAGCCCGAATAGAAAAATAGCGTGCACGAAAATGACCGTTTCAAAATTTTTGTAATACACGAAAACCGCGAAGAACGGCGCGATAGCCAGGGTAGAGGAAACCACATTGCCTATAAACGGTATTTTTTTAAGCTTGTGCGAATAAAACCATATTCCAAAAATATACATCGAAAAGAAGAGCACCGCTCGAAATGACACATAACTTGCTGCAAATACGGCATATAAATTCAGTAAAAAGTAGGTCGTTAACTTAAACCGTTGACTAACCAAACGATCTAGCATGCTCTTCCGAGGCTTGTTGATCAGGTCTTTCTCCGCATCATAAAAGTTATTGATGATATACCCACTGGCAATTACCAGGGCAGAAGCCAATACAATAAGCAACAGGTTTAAATCAAGTAGTACTTTTCTTAGAGAACCATCGGGAGCTAAAATAAAGATAGATGCCAAATACTGGGCAAGTACGATCATAAGTACATTGTACCCGCGAACAACAGAAAACAGGCTCAACAACTTTAAAAGCAAGAGCTTGTTCTTTCTATTTAACATGTACTGAAAATTAGAAGTTGTACACCACCTCTAAATTGTAGTCTTTCAATGATTTCCTTGCTTTGTCTACATCCTCTGTGAAACCTAAAATATAGCCTCCTCCTCCAGAACCGCAAAGCTTCAGATAGTAGTCATTGGTATCAATTCCGTTTTGCCACAATTCGTGGAATTTAGCCGGAATCATGGGTTTAAAATTATCGAGAACCACATGCGACAGTTGTTTAAGGTTCCCAAAAAGTGATTTTACATTGCCGTTTACGAAGTCTTCGACACATGCATCGGTATGTTTTATAAATTGGTCTTTGAGCATGCTCCTAAAACCTTCTTGCTTCATCTTTTCCATGAATATCTGTACCATTGGAGCTGTCTCTCCCGTCGTACCACTATCAAGCAAAAATACGGCTCCTTTACCTTCTACATTTTGCGAAGGAATACTTGCAGATTCAATATTATCCTGTGAATTGATCAGTATTGGAAGGCTTAAATAGCTGTTCAACGGATCTAGTCCGGAAGATTTTCCATGAAAGAACGATTCCATTTTACCAAAAATCTCTTTGAGTGTCAGCAATTTGTCCCTTGTGAGATTCTCAAGTACCGTTATCTTATCAAATGCATATTTGTCGTATACCGCAGCAACCAAGGCACCGCTGCTTCCCACGCCATACCCTTGCGGAATTGAACTGTCGAAATACATGCCCTGGGTCACATCATGTTTCAAGGCATCCAAATCAAAACGCACTAAATTTGGTTCTTCAGCACCCAACTTCTCCAAATAGTCTGCAAAAGAGCGAAGACTTTGGTTCGAACTTCGTGCCGTTTCTGTGGAAATATCATCGGTTTTCAATGCCCCTTTGAAAAAGTTGTAGGGTATTGAAAGGCCTTTAGAGTCTTTGATGATGCCATACTCCCCGAAGAGGAGAATTTTTGAATAGAATAAGGGTCCTTTCATACTATAAAAATACTGTAATACCAGCTATTTGTTTAACAAAAAAATCATGTTGTTCAACAATACTATGGTAAAGATAAACAAAATAGTACTCACCACGATCAATCATAAGTTCAAATAACCGATAATACTATTACCTACCAACGCTTGTGGCCTTCTTTAAGTATGCAATGTTGTTGTTATTTTTTTTGCACCAAAACCAATACGGTCGCAAATATGCTGTCCGTGTTCGCAGAAAGGCAACAATTCGTCTTGAATAAACCGGTATACCTGCTTTTTTTCATTCTCAGGATACAGCACATGTACATTGGCCCCCGCATCCAAGGTAAAACAAAGATGCGTGTCCGAAGTTTGGCGAAACGCCCAAATTCTATTAATAATCTCCAATGTATTGGGCTTCATAAGCACGAAATACGGAAGACTGGTCATCATCATGGCATGTAGGGTCAACGCCTCACTCTCTACCAATTGAATAAAGGCCTTTAAATCTCCCGATGCCAATATGCTTTGAAGCGAACTTAAATTATGGTGCGCCTGGGCAAAGCGTTGTTCTGAAAATGGGTGGTCATGCATTAAACCATGCCCGACGGTGCTACTCACTTGCTTTTGTCCCTTATCTACCAATAAGATGGTATCATGAAACCTATTAAAATTGGGATGTACTTCCCCGGTATAGCGAATACCGTACAGATCGGAACTTTCTTTCGTACCGCTATGGGCGCCCCATTGCACCAAAGAACCTTCGATGCTTCGGCAGGCACTGCCCGAACCCAAGCGAGCCAAAAAAGAGGCTTTTCTGTTGAAATGCGCTTCACTAATTTCTGGATTCAAACGCCGTTCAAAATCTACGAGACAAAGAGCGAGGGCGGCCATTCCGCTGGCTGAGGAGGCGATACCACTGCTGTGTGGAAAAGAATTGCTACTACTGATTTTTAAATAATACGATTCAAGAAACGGAAGATATGCCTTGGTTCGTTCAAAAAAGGCTGTGATTTTAGGTTTAAAATCTTCTTTTGGTCGACCTTCAAAAAAGAAATCAAAGTCAAAGTCCGTCGAAGGGTTTTGCTTCTTTTCGAACTCGACCGTGGTCGTGGTGGCGCAAGCACTCAATGTAAAACTGATAGATGGGTTTGCGGGTATTTGATTCGCCTTCTTTCCCCAATACTTTACCAACGCGATATTGCTAGGAGATTTCCACGTTATTTTTGCTTCATTTACTTCCTGTTGATAGGCCAAAGGAATAAAGTCTTTTTCAATCATCAAAACATAGATTTCCGCAAAGATAGTTTTTAAGGAGCTTTCACGCGAACTACCGACTTAAAACCCAACCTCGAAAGGCAATATTAAAAATGTTGTACTTAAATGGGTAGAAGTCTACAATCACCACAGAGAAATGCTTATTTTAGGGGAAATACTCCGACCTCTTGAAAAAAAAACTGACCTATATTGCAATTTCAGTCGTTGTTTGCCTTGTAGTAGGGTATCTCTCAAGTATCGCCACCCAAAGCTCGGTAAATACGTGGTACGTAACACTGAACAAGCCAAGTTTCAATCCGCCCAACTGGCTTTTCGCCCCCGTATGGACCCTCTTGTATATAATGATGGGTGTTGCTGTGGGGATTGTGTGGGCCAAGGGGTTTTATCATCTTTGGGTGAAAACCGCGCTCTACCATTTTGGCTTTCAATTACTGCTGAATGCTACTTGGAGTATTGTTTTTTTTGGATTACGAGAACCTTTCTGGGGATTGGTCGTAATTATTACCCTAATTATTCTAATTGTTTTGACGATTCGCTGGTTCAAGGTCGTTAGTATTACGGCAGCCTGGCTAATGGTACCATATTTGGCATGGGTTTGTTTCGCCACCGCCTTGAATTACAAAATCTGGGAACTCAATTAATGGTTTGGTACCATTTGGTTGTTCTACTGAAATTAAAGTGAAGCAAGTTCCAGCAATTTTCGCATGGTTCTATCGTTTCGAGTGGTTGCCTCTACCCCTAGTTTTCTTTCCAATAAGTTGTTGTTCAATTTTGCTTTCCCGGCTCCTTTAAAACAATTTAAATAGACGCATTGTTCTGTAATCCTAAATTCTTCGTGTTGAAAAGTTAATTGCTCCATTTTAGTGATTGCCGATGCTTCCGGTGCTTGTTTGAGCAGTACATAATAAATTCTATTTGCGGCCAAATCTTCCGCATTCTGAAATGGACTGCGCTCCAGTACCGACCTCAGTTGGGCTTCGGTCCGCACCAATACCGGCACATCAAAACCAAAGGTCTTCAGAATACCTTGATTGATTTTGTTTTCGATTGTATCCATCGGTTTCATGGTAGTATCAAAAACAATATTCCCACTTTGGATATAGGTAACCACATTCTCAAATCCCAAGGTATCGGCGAATAAAGCTTTCAGGTCAACCATTTTAATTTTTTTCTGGCCACTTACATTAATACCGCGTAATAGAGCGATGTACCTCATCTTTTTTTGATTTTTGTGCTGAACTTGTTTTGTGTCATCCTATCAACAGTAATTAAAAATAGGGAAATCGCAGGTAGAAAATCAGTTTGCGATGGCCATCGCCGCTATATAGGCCCCTGTCCAAGCATTTTGAAAATTGAACCCTCCGGTAATCGCATCTATATTGATTACTTCTCCGGCGAAATAAAGGTTCGGGTGTATTTTACTTTCAAAGGTCTTAAAGTTGATCTCTTTTAAATCAACACCTCCGGCAGTAACAAACTCTTCCTTGAACGTGCTTTTCCCGTTTACTTTAAACTCACAATCTGTCAGCTGATCTGCCAAGGCTTGTAATTGTATTTTTGTAACATCGGCCCATCGGGTGGTTTCCACCAGCCCAGCTTCGCGCACAAGATTTGTCCATAGGCGCCTAGGAACATCTACTGCTTTGGTACGTAATACCGTCTTTTTTGCCTCAACCTCTTTTATTTCTTTCAGGTAGGAGACTACGGATCCCTTGTTGAAATCGGGCAGCCAATTTACCCGTATCCGAAATTGATACCCGTACTCGTTTAATAGGTTTGCCCCCCAAGCCGATAGTTTTAAAACTGCCGGTCCGCTCAATCCCCAATGTGTTACCAAGGTGGGGCCAGAACTTTCAAGCAACACTTTGTCTGCTGCACGACTTTTAAGCTGAATCGTAATTTTCGGATTAAAAGCGCGTTTGGCCAATACTTCGATATGCGTATTGGTGCTTACACCCGGTATACCATTGATCCGGTCATCTTTGATATTGAATGTAAAAAGAGAAGGAACCGGGGAGGTTATGCTATGCCCTAAGCCCGCAAGTTGCTCCCACATCTTTGGGCTACTACCGGTTGCGACCAATAACTTTTGAGCTCGATAGGTATGTTTTATCGAAGTAACCTCCCAAGCGCTTTTATTTTTTTCTGCTGTAATTTTCTTTAGTCGGGTCACAGCACTATGCCGAAAAACCTTTATCCCCAAACGTTCAGTCTCGTTTAAAAAACAATCCACTATCGTTTGGGATGTGTTGGAAACCGGAAACATTCTACCATCTTCCTCTATTTTAAGGGGAATCCCCCTTTTTTCGAAAAAGGCCATTGTATCGCCCGTACTATAGGTATGAAAGGGACCTAAAAGCTCCTTTTCGCCCCGAGGATAGTTTTTCACCAATTCAGAAGGATCAAATGCTGCATGGGTAACATTGCAGCGCCCGCCACCCGAAACTTTGACTTTACCGAGAACATCTTTTCCCCTTTCCAAAATAGCGATGGAAAGTGTTGGGTTGGTTTCGGCAATATGAATCGCAGCGAAAAAGCCGGCAGCTCCGCCTCCAATGATCAGAACGTCATACATTATTGTACCCGTTCAGGATAGTTGGTAATAATGCCATCTACCGCCCATTGTTTCGCAGCATCTATATCCTCCGGTTCGTTCACCGTCCAGGTATAAATCTTAAAGCCAGCTTCATGAATGGCGTTGGCCACCTCAAGGTTCAGCTTTTCAAAATTGGGGTTGATCGCTTCCGCATCAAGTTCTTTTGCAACGGCAATCGCTGCTAGCGGATCTTCCTCGGTAAGCACTGCAATCGCAATAGTCGGATTGATTTTGCGCATTTCCCGAAGTTCATCCCAATTAAAGCTAGAGATGATCAGGTTCTCAGGTGACCATCCGCGTTCCTTGATATAATAGCTGGTGATGTGATTCACCTTATCGGCCGTATTGGCACCCTTCAGTTCTATATTCAGCCGCACTTTGTTATCGATGAGTTTTAGCACTTCTTGTAGCATGGGTATTTGATGTCCTCCATCCAACACTAATTTTTTAAGATCGTAGATGTTATACTCTTCTACCTTGCCCACGCCGTTGGTAAGATCATCGACTTTCTCATCATGGAATACTACTGTTTCGCCACTGGCAATTTTAAATACATCTATTTCTATCGCATCGACTCCTAAATCCATCGCCTTTTGAATAGAAGCCAACGTATTTTCGGTCTCATGTCCCATGGCACCTCTATGCCCTATGACCAACGGTTTTTTCACATTGTTACAACTTAAAAACAAAAATAATGAAAGTACTACCCAAGTAAATCGCATTGTTCGGCTATTTAAAAAATTTCGGTAAGCAAAGATACAATCGCTTCATGAAACAGCCTTCTCAAAAAATCAAACCATTTTTCAGTTGCAAAAAACGGCACTAACGCACTGACAGCCTACATTTTAACACCTTAATTTAAAGATAAAATTACTTTTTTAAATATATTTAGATACCTAATAACCAATAAAAACAGGATTATGTTCACGAAAAAAAATCTGATTGCGACCCTAGTCGGAGCCGTTTGGTCGAACCTTGGCGGATTTGTATTATGGGCGATTCTTGCCGACAACTTTTTGAGCAGCCATTTAGGGACCGCTACTGGGGTAGTCAAAGACACCCCTGATTTTGTCTTTTTGGCCATAGGATGCTTGGTACAGGCATTTGCCTTTAGTTCTATTTATAACAATTGGGGATTACCGGAATACTCCGCTATGAACGGAATAAAGTTTGGGGCATTGATGGGTATCTTCATCGGTTTTGGCGAAGGTCTTATCGATTACGCTACCAGCAATATGCTAGATTTGGCAGGCGCCTTGGGCAACGGAGCCATTTGGATCATTCACCTTGCCGTAATGGGAGCTTTGGTAGGTTTCGTTTACACGAAGGTAAAATAGCTAACAGCTCAATAGCGTTGTAGAACGTTTTCTGCCCTTTGCAACGGCTTATTTGATTTTAAATATATAAGATTCCAAAGGCTTTAAAGAAACCTTTATTTTTCCAATGCCGTTTTCAACCTGTACAGAATGATTGCTTCCGTACAATTCATCAACCACTTGATGGGTTCCTTCCCCAAGCTCCCATTTTTTGATGATATCATCAGGAATCTTCAGTTCAAGATTGTAGGCTTTGTGGGCATCAAAATTGGAAAGCACTACGAGTTTTTCATCCTGAGCCCATCTAGCAAATGAGAATACCCGATGGTCGTACTGTTCTGTATGTTCCTTATTGTAGTAATGTAAATCTTGGTATTCGCCCATCAACGCACTACTGCCGACAGTAAAATTAAGCAGGCGTTTATAAAAATCCCGGAGGTCTTTTTCTTCAGGTCGTAGCTGCCCCCCATCAAATTGATGGTTATTCACCCATCTTTGATGGTGTGGCACACCGATATAATCAAAAATCGATGTTCGAGTAGGTTTCCCAAAACCGGCATCTTCCGCTCCAGGTTCGCCTACTTCCTGTCCAAAATAAATCATTAGCGGCGCTGTTGTCATTGTTGCTGAAACAACCATGGCAGGTTTTCCTTTCAACGCATCTCCCGCAAAATCGGGACTGGCGATTCGCTGTTCATCATGATTCTCTAAAAAATGAAGCAAATGATGTTCAATATCCTTGGTACCGTTCTTTACCACCGGAAGGTGATCCGTCCACCCATGACCTTGCATGATATGTTTTAACGAATCATACATTTCAACCTTGTCATAGAGATAGTCCATCTTTCCTTGATGAATGTACGTTCTATAGAGTGAAGGGTTGTACACCTCTGCCAGTAAAAATGCGTCTGGGTTCTTCACCTTGATATGAGAATTCATATAGCTCCAAAATTCTACGGGCACCATCTCGGCCATATCAAACCGGAAGCCATCCACTCCCATATCGAGCCAATACAGTGCAATATCCTTAAACTTTACCCAAGAATCCGGCACTTCCTTATCTGCCCAGAATTGATGATGCACCTCATAATCTGCCGTTTCATAATCCTCCGGCAAACGATCAAAATCATAAGAACCATCGGGGCGTACGCCATAATTGATCTTTACTGTTTCATACCAGTCATTTCTATCGGGGCGTGCCAATCGAGAACCATTCCCGGTCCATTTGGCCGGATTCTCAGAAAACTTTGCATCTACCAAGGAATGCGGATTCCCTCCCAGGGGCTGGTAACCATCTTTCCATTCGGGCACTTGAAAGGTTGAATCGGGGATGTAATAGAAATTGTTGTCCTTTGCATATTCCACTGTGGTATCATCACCGGCTCCAAAAGGTTCAGCTCCCTTGGGCGTTGTTTTACCTTCATAGTTACGGGCCACGTGATTTGGTACAATATCGATCAACAATTTTAAACCGGTAGCATGCGTTCGGGCGATGAGCGCCTTGAACTCCTCCAAACGTTTTGCCGGGTCTACTGCCAAATCAGGATTTACATTGTAGTAGTCCTTTACAGCATAGGGGGAACCCGCTCTTCCTTTTACAATATCGGGATCATCTGAAGAGATATCATATTCCGAATAATCGGTGATCACATCGTGCTGCGGAACCCCGGTATACCAAATATGGGTAATTCCCAAATCCTTGATTTCTTGTAGCGCTTTTTCTGAGAAATCGGAAAATTTTCCCACCCCATTCTCCTGGATGGTTCCCCAAGGTTTGTTGGTCGTATTCGTATTTCCGAAAAGTCGTGTAAAAACCTGATACACCACTTTCTTTTTAGGAGATTGTTCAATTTTCATTTCCTCTTTTTCCTTTTTACACGCCGTAAGTACCAAACAAAGACAAAAGAATAGATATGGTTTAGGCATCGACATCTTAGGCTGTTGTTTTGGTCGACGGGCTTACTACCATTCGTTCCCCGTTCACACGTATCGACATTTGTTGATCTCCGTCCAATTCAAAGGAATGCCCTTCTTTGGTTACCGTCACTTTTAGAATCCTGTTCCTAAAATTGACTTTAAAAGAATAGGATTGCCATTGTTCCGGAATTTTGGGAGCAAAAGAAAGCTTGTCTTCAGTGACCCGCATCCCTCCAAAACCTTCCACAATGCTCATCCATGTGCCGGCCATTGAGGTAATATGAAGCCCTTCTTCCACTTCCTTGTTATAATCATCCAAATCGAGACGCGAGGTTCTCAGATAAAAGGTATAGGCTTGTTCCATACGATCCAACTTAGCAGCTTGTATGCTATGTACACAGGGAGAAAGAGAAGATTCGTGTACCGTAAATGGCTCATAAAAATCGAAATGCTTTTCCAAGGCTTCTTTGCTGAAGTGATCTTCGAAAAAATAAAACCCTTGTAAAACATCGGCTTGTTTGATGTAGGGAGATCGCAAGATGCGATCCCAACTCCATTTCTGGTTTATAGGGCGTTGCTTTTTATCCAAATCGGCCACTGTTATCAGCTCCTTGTCCAGGAAACCGTCTTGCTGCAAAAACACCTCGTGTTCTTCAGATTTGGGAAAATACATGTTTGATGCAACCTTGTCCCATTGCTCCGTTTCGGCGGCCGTTAACCGTGTAACTCCCGTGATACGATCATAGTCATCGGGATAACCATCCTTCACTTTTTGCAGCTGTTCCAAAGCATAGTCGATGCACCACTTCGCCGTGTAGTTGGTATACCAATTATTGTTCACATTGTTCTCGTATTCGTTGGGACCGGTCACGCCCAAAATAACATATTGGTTCTTGTGGGTCGAGAAGGTCGCACGCTGGTGCCAAAAACGAGCTATTCCAATCAACACCTCCAAGCCCATTTCAGGGATATAAGAGTAATCGCCCGTAAAGCGATAGTAATTGAATATTGCAAAGGCAATGGCGCCATTTCGATGTATTTCTTCAAAGGTAATCTCCCATTCATTATGGCACTCTTCCCCATTCATCGTCACCATCGGATACAAGGCCGCTCCGTTCGAAAAACCTAATTTTTCCGCATTTTCAATCGCTTTTTCAAGATGGTTGTATCGATACTGCAATAAGCTCCTTGCCACTTTTTGATCTTTGGTAGCCATATAAAACGGAATGCAATACGCTTCTGTATCCCAATAAGTACTTCCGCCATATTTTTCTCCGGTAAATCCTTTTGGACCTATATTCAAACGACTGTCTTTACCCAAATAGGTTTGGTTCAGTTGAAAAATATTGAACCGAATACCTTGCTGCGCCTTTACGTCACCATCAATCGTAATATCGCTCATTTCCCAAATCTTGGCCCAAGCATTCACTTGTTTCTCAAGAAGTGCGTCAAAGCCTATCTCGGTAGCGGTCTTCAAGGCCATCTTTGCGGCCTTGATCAACGCATCTTTCCCATGATTTCTAGAAACGGTATATCCCCCGAATTTATGCAACGCCACTGTTTCTCCTTTAGGAACAGTTAGCTCGTATTCATGCGCGATGCGCATTTCTTCCTTCTCCTCTTTTTTTGAGACAGCTTGTTTTTTACCTTCTAAAAACAATTCGGCCTCCATGAACGTACAAGTGGCGAAGTTGGTCTTCATCGTATGGGCCTCAATAAATGCCTGCGCCCCATCCCCTAAAACCTTGGTGGTATTCCAAAAGGTATCGTCCCAATTGGTGTCATGGTTTTTGATCCCGCTATCCAAATAAGGCGAGAAACGTATTACTGCCTTTGTATTTAATGGAGTTACCTCATAATTAATTGCGCCCACCTCATCAACATCCAAGCTCAAAAAACGAGTAACCTTAACCTTTACCGTTGTTCCGCCTTTCAAGGTAGCTTCAAAACTGCGTTGGTACCAACCTTCTTTCATATGAAGCTCACGCCTAAAATCCTTCACGGCCTCACAGGTATTTAAATCCAACACCTGACCATTGATCAATACATTGATTCCAATCCAGCTAGGCGCATTCAGCACTTTGGCAAAATACTCGGGATAACCATTCTTCCACCATCCCACGCGAGTTTTATCAGGGTAGTAGACCCCGGCAATATAACTCCCTTGGAAAGTAGGACCTGAATAGTCCTCCTCAAAATTGGCACGTTGCCCCATCGCTCCGTTCCCAATACTGAACAAACTTTCGGAAGATTTTACCTGGTCTTTGTCAAAACCTTCTTCAATGATAGACCAAGGGTCGGCTTTTATATAATCTTGATTCATATTTTCTGCTATAAAGAATGAAGGCATGGACCCATGACCTAAAGAAATTCGACTTCTTAAAAGTAGGGACTATGCTCTTGAACGATTGTTAATTTTCAATTAGTTTGTCTAAAAAAGCTATCTCGATTTCAGTGAAATCATTAAAATTATGGTCCGCTTCCCGAAGCACGTTAGATGCCCCAATTCCAATACTGACCATTTCAGCTGCATTGGCAGCTGCAATACCCGCCACCGCATCCTCAAAAACGACACAGTTGGCAGCTTCAATATTCAGATGGTCCGCAGCTATTAAAAACACTTCTGGGTCTGGTTTTGCCTTGGTCACCGAATTACCATCCACTATCGCTTCAAAATAAGGCAAAAGCTTCACCTTTTCCAAAATTGGTCTCGCATTTTTACTTGCGGAACCCAATGCCATAGGAATGTTCTTCTTTTTAAGATACTGCAGTACTTTTTCAACATCCGGTAAAATTTCACTTTCGTCCATTTTTTTGATGTACTCCAAGTAGTCCTCATTTTTCTCTACCAACCAAGCTTCAAATTGTTGTTCGGGAACCGATAGTCCGCCCATTTCCAATAAAATTTCTAGACAACGCTTGCGACTAACTCCCTTGAACTTCTCATTGTCATCCTTATTGAACTCAATTCCCAGCTCGTCGGCCAAATTCTTCCATGCCAAGTAATGGTATTTGGCGGTATCTACGATAACACCGTCCAAATCGAATATAAATCCCGTTTTGCTCATATTTTCTTGCATATTAATTCAACTAATCATGTCCTTTTTAAATATGGTTCAGACACCTATCGTTAAAGGATCTATTTTTTATATAATGGGAATACCTGCGGTTGTTGGACTAAGATAGAATAAACACTTGTCGACGCCAAAACTTAGGTATTATTGAGAAGTAAACTGTAAGTTTTGAAGCGGCAAATATAAAAAAAAATCAACTCGAAGTACTATTTTGTAGAATCTCTTTCAATAAGGGCTGTTTTCATGACCTTGGTATCAAAAGATTCTTCCTCTTCTTCGATTTCCAATTTATGGATCAACATTTGCGCAGCTTCCCGGCCCATTTCTAAGCCATGCTGACTTACGGTCGTAAGGCTGGGCCAGGAGTTTTGAGACAACACACCATCCGAAAAACTTATAACCGATAAATCTTCCGGAATGTTCAAGCCTCTTTCCCGTGCCATGTTCATGGCCGTTAACGCATAGATTTCGTTGACCGCAAAAATTCCATCAATATCAGGTTGTTTGTCGAATATAGCGTTCAATTCTTTGTCTAACGATATTCTTAATTGATCGGCATCTTTTAAATGCTCAATTTTATATATCAACTCAGGAACGGGATCTATTCCATTCTCCTGTAGCGCTTCGATATACCCTTGTGTGCGCAACCTGCCGATATTGATATAGTCTTGTGTGGTAAGCAGGAGAATCTTTTTACAACCCGTATCTATCAGCTTTTGAACCGCTCTTTTACTCCCCGCGGTATCATCTATCACCACTTTATCGCTTAAAATTTCATGTGCGACCCGATCAAACATTACGATAGGCATTCCTTGACTAATAATTTCTTTTAAATGATGATAATCCTGTTTTAGAAGGGTTTCCTTGGATAGCGACATGATAAAACCATCAATGCTTCCATTCACCAACATCTCCATGTTGAGTACTTCTTTATCAAATGACTCGTTCGAAACCCCGATGATGACATTGTACCCTTTTTCACTGGCAACTTCTTCAACACCGGCCATTACTTTTGCAAAAAAATAATGGACAATTTCTGGAATTATAAGACCTATCGTCTTGGTTTGCTTGTTCTTAAGACTTAACGCAATATTATTAGGTCTGTAGTTATAAAACTTGGCAAATGCTTGAATTTTATCACGTGTATCTTGACTAATTGCTTTGTCATCATGTAAGGCTTTTGATACCGTAGATATTGAAACATCTAACTCTCTTGCAATCCGTTTAAGCGTCATCTTGGGTTTCATGGGGCTTTTTTAGTGGTTATTTCGGTGCTTTTTTGGTCATTTTAAAACGCAATAAACATCTTTTCCATACGATTAAATCTCAGGCAGTTTGGGACAATATGAATGTCCTAAAACAAACAAAACTCCAATCTTTAAATTTACGACAATCCCAGTTTCATCGTTCATTTAAAAGCTTAAACAAAACGAAAAGTTATCCACATGAAAACGTTGTAATAGCTGTCAATCAAATACTTAGACAGGGTTTGATTTAAAATTTACATACTTTAGGCTCCGAGAAGTAAATCAAGGAAATCCATTTTAAATCAACCAAACCAAAAAATTAGATTATGAGAATACCACGAAAGTACCTTCTTTTAGTGCTTTTAGTTTTTCCTATTGTCTTAGTTGCACAATCAACGGTAAGCGGTGTCATTACCGACAACACGACCGGTGAGCCTTTACCTGGTGTGAATGTAATTATCAAAGGCACCTCAACGGGAACAACCTCAGATTTTGATGGTCGCTACGAGATTACCGTAAACGATGGGGAGTTCCTACAGTTTTCTTACATTGGCTTCAAAAGCATAGCGCTTTTGGTCAATGGCAGCACTCTTGATGTAGTCTTAGAAGAAGATGCAGCGCAATTAGAAGAAGTTGTCGTCATTGGTTATGGAACAACGACCAAAAAAGATGCCACCGGATCCGTTACGGCAGTAACCACAGAAGACTTCAATAAAGGAGCCATTGTATCGACCGATCAATTGTTAACGGGAAAAGCGGCCGGTGTGCGAATTACAAGCAACGGGGGGGCACCTGATTCGGCACCTAACATTCGAATACGAGGCGGCGCCTCATTAAGTGCCAATAACAACCCTTTGATTGTGATCGACGGGGTTCCTATCGACAATACAAATCCCGCTGGCGTTGGCAACCCGCTTTCATTGATCAATCCGAACGACGTGGAAAGTTTTTCTATTTTAAAGGATGCCTCGGCCGCTGCAATTTATGGCTCTAGGGCTTCGAACGGGGTCATTATTATCACAACCAAAAAAGGCACCTCTGGCGGACCTAAATTCAACTTTTCTACCAATGTGACGGTTAGTGAGGTAAGTGATAAAATAGACTTAATGGATGGTCCTGAATTCACTAGATTCATCAATGAGTTTCACCCTTCATTTACCAATTTACTTGGTGCGGGAGACCCGAACAATGCCGGATCACGAACCCTCTACGATACCGACTGGCAAGACGCCATTTACCGTACTGCATTCTCTTCGGACCATAATTTTAGTGCTAGGGCAAATCTGTTCAACAAGCTGCCCATGCGCTTTTCTTTTGGATACAACAATACGGAGGGTTTGGTAAAAACAAACGACTACGAACGCTATACCGCTTCGCTTAAATTCACACCAAGACTGTTCGATGACCATTTAAAAATAGACATCAACGCAAAGGGAATCAGTTCTGAAAAAAATGCAGTTGACGAAGGAGGAGCCCTCGGTGGGGCCGTAAATATGGATCCTACCAAGCCTATTTTTGATAACGCCCCTGGAAATCGGTTTGGAGGTTTTTATCAAAATACCGTTCTAAACGATCCTGAAAACCCTACCCGACTCCTTCTTGATGGGCAATTCAACCCTTTGGCACTTTTGTTACAACGCACCAGACCTGAAAAAGTACAAAAGCTTTTGGGAAATGTAGAATTTGACTATAAAATGCATTTTCTCCCGGAGTTAAGAGCCGTTTTAAACCTAGGATTAGAAGTCTCGGATGCCGATATCGAAGAAGTATTCAGTGATAATTCGTTGGCAACCTACCGTTTTGACAATGCAAATAATGACATTGATTCCAACTTTGTTTTTAATCCTGGTGTAAATTATCGGGAAAGACAGAGTATCACCAACAAAACCATGGACGCCTATTTGGTTTATGCCAAAAACCCTGAAAGCGGTCTTCTAAACAGTTATGATATTCAAGGTGGATATTCCTACCAGAATTTCCGGAACGATGGAAACAAAGAAATTTACCAATACAATAATGAGACCGGGCGGCGGGAGCTTCAGATCAACGAACAAAACCCGAGCAATCGATATTTCAACGAATTGAACCTGCAATCATTCTTTGGGAGAACCAACCTGAACCTGCTAGATAAGTACCTCATTACCCTTTCGGTACGTGCAGATGGTTCTTCGCTATTCAACAAAGACAATCGTTGGGGTATTTTCCCTGCTGCCGCTTTTGCCTGGAAACTTAATGAGGAAAACTTTTTGAAAGATTCCAAGTTTCTTTATGATATGAAGCTGCGGTTAGGATGGGGCCAAACAGGGCAACAGGATATCACCGGGGCAGTGGGCTTTTACCCGTCCGTACCCCTTTTCGAAGTAGGTTCAAGTACCAGTCAATACCTGCAAGGTGTCAATCTATACTCTGCCAAACCATTTAATGAAGATCTTACTTGGGAAAAAACAACCACCTATAATGCAGGCTTAGACTTTGGTTTTTTAGAAAGCAGGGCAGTAAATGGTTCTTTTGATGTCTTTTACCGACAAACCACCGACCTTCTTGCACGCGTTCCCGTGGCACCTGGCCAAGGACTCACCGATTCATTTGTAAAAAATGTAGGTGAAACCGAAAGCAGGGGTTTCGAAACCACTATTAATATCAATGCCATTCAAACCGAAAACACAAATTTGGAGTTTTTCTCGAACCTATCCTATAGCAAAGCAGAGGTAACCAATTTGCAAGATGTAAGCCGAATCGTAGCCACCGAATCGGGTATCCCAACAGGTACGGGCGTCAATATCGGATACCATGCCGTTGGCAACCAACCCTATGCCGCATGGGTGTTTCGACAGTTGTATGACACCACGGGAAACCCCATTCACGGAGCATTTGCAGATTTTAACGGAGACGGAACGATCGATAACGATGATCGCTATTTTAGACCCCTACGACCTAACTGGACTTTTGGATTCGGGTTCAACCTCAACTGGAAAAAGTTTGATTTTAGTTCCAGTTTTAGAGGACAGATCGGCGGGCAAGTATACAACTCAAGGCGATTAACATCGGGTTGGGTGGATCGGTCCATTCCCCAAAACTCCAATAGTCTAAGCAATGTACTCGACTTTTATTCGGGAGCGGCCAACTTCAACTTTGTAAATATTCAAGGCAATGTACCCTTTTCAGATTATTTCCTGGAAGATGCCTCGTTCATTCGATGCGAGAATATCGCAATCGGGTATACCCTTAGCGAAGTCATCAAAGGCACTTCGATTCGTATCTACGGGGTGGTCAATAATCCATTCATCATAACAGATTACTCCGGTCAAGATCCTGAGAATTTTAATGCTATTGACAACAACTTTTATCCGCGGCCTAGATCGATCACTTTTGGACTAAACCTTGATTTCTAATGAAAAAGAAACAACAACCCAGTCCTAAAAAAGCCTTTGAAGGTTACAACAAAACAACATTCGATACCAACGAAAAAAAGATTAATACGAACCATATGAAAAAGCTATTTGCAACCTTTCTGTGTTTTATTACACTTCTTCAAAGCTGCACAAATGATTTAGACACCGAACCTTTGGTAGAATTGTCGCTTGAAGAATTATTGGCGCAGGATCCAGAAGCCGTATCCGGAATTTTATCAAGGCTTTATGCTTCTTTTGCCTTATAAGGACCTAATGGCCCTTCTTCTTCTGATATCAGTGATAATGCAGGTGAATCACCGTTTCTAAGGGGGGTCATTAATTTACAAGATTTCACCGCCGATGGAATGAAAAACAGATGGGGAGACGACGGTCTAGACCAGCTCACAACCACCTCTAACTGGGACGAAAACAATAAGTTCTTTCGGTATCTCTACAATCGAATCTACTACACCATTCCCCAAGCGAATAACCTGCTTTCCGTTTTAGGATCGGTCGACGTAGCAAACAAAGAACAGGTTGTAGCAGAAGTTCGTTTTTTACGGGCACTGGCGTATTACTATCTCATAGATTGTTTTGGAAAAGGAGTACTTGCAACAGAAGACAACATTGGTGCCTCTGCGCCATTACCGGAGGCAACACGCACGGAATTGTTCGCATTTGTAGAGGAGGAGCTCCTTGCCATCGAAGCGGGCATCTCCCAAGATAATTCCTATGGAAGAGCCAACAAAGCGGCAGTGCAGATGTTGTTGTCAAAATTGTACCTCAATGCCGAAGTATACACCGAGCAGCCCAAATACAGTGAAGCACTTACCTATATTCAAAAGGTCATCGACGGTGGCGGATATACCTTGGCGACCGATTTTGAGCGTAATTTCTCAGGTGATAACCAAAGCTCTCCAGAAATTATTTTCCCGCTGATTGCCGATGCGGTCACCAGTCAGAGTTTTGGAAACACCACCTATATCATAAACGGTAATCTAAACACCGCTACCATTCCTATTGGTGAATTTGGTGCTACCGACGGGTGGGCAGGACACCGTTCAACAAAAGCTTGGTACGGACTCTTTGGAGATTTGGAAACAACTTCCGACGACAGGGCTGCTTTATTTTGGACCGAAGGACATAATTTTGAAATGACCGATTATAAGGAGTGGACCGATGGGTACCCCTCGGTAAAATTTCGCAATTCGGGCTTTAGCGAAACCTTGCCAGAAACTCCTTTTTCAAGTACTGATTTTCCCTTGTTTAGGCTGGCAGATGCCTACCTAATGTATGCCGAGTGCGCTCTCAGAGGAGCAACGGGGGCCGATATGGGCCAAGCGCTGGCATATCTAAACACAGTGCGTCAGCGATCCAACGCGTCAACCATTACCATGGCAGATTTTGATCTCGATTTCGTGATTGACGAACGGGCGCGCGAGTTAAACCTAGAAGGACATCGCCGTTCCGATTTAATTCGTTTTGGCAAGTTCTCCGGAGGTTCTTATATATGGCCTTGGAAAGGGAATACCCAACAAGGCACCTCAATTCCAGAAACATATAACCTATTTCCAATCCCACTTCAGGCATTGGAAGCCAACCCTAACTTAAAACAAAACCCAGGATTTTAAAACTAACTTTTACGACTATGAAAACGATATTAAAAAATATCTTTAAATTTTTTCTTTTGTTGGGCATCATTGCTTCTTGTGAGAATGACGATGTAGTTCCTGAATTTACACTGCAGCCGCCTTCAGAGGAGGTGGCCTTCTCATCTGTATTCTCGGAAGAGTATGTACTTTCTCAAGAAACACTCGACAATGTGGCGGAACGCTTCGTTTGGAACCCTGCTACCTTTGAAGTGCCTACGCAAGTAGGATATCGGTTAACAGGTTCTATTTCCCAAACATTCGACCGAATCGACTTCGACTCCGGAACCATTTCAGAGACGAATAGAGCAATTGACGTTTCTGATTTGATGACCATGGCAGACTCTCTGGGATTGGATAGAGATCCCTCGACTAATTTTGAAGATGGGAGTCCCAATAACAAGGGCCAGGTTTATTTTAGGGTGACCGCATTTCCAGGAACTGGTGAGGGAACCGACGCAATCACCGCGGTTTCATCTGTTGCTACCTTGAACATAACACTGGTCGAAGATACCCCTGATGGTACCCCGACTCCAAATTGCCCCTCTATTTGGGTGGTTGGCGCCGGTGCAGTAGATGCTGGTTGGAACTGGGATAGCCCTATCGAATTTACTTGCGTAGATCAAGTATTCAGTGCGAATATTAACCTGACCAATGATACGTTCCGCTTTTTCCTGACCGAGGGCGATTGGGGGTCCGGACAAAATTATCCTTACTATACGACCGAAGGCTATACCATTGACACTGCTTTTGAAGATGCCATGGATGGTGACAACAATTTCCGATTTTTGGGTAATCCGGGCACGTATCTGTTGACCGTTGACACCGTGAACAAAACCATCGTTTTAGGCGAGGCTACCGGTGAAACAGGCGGAGGTGAAGAGGAAGAGGAAGAGGAAGAAGAAACAATGGCCGCCATGCTATATGTAGTGGGAAGCTTCCTAAACGCCAGTGGCTATGGCGACGATTGGACTCCGGCAAATGCCGTTCCTATCGCAGCGTCCTCTGAAACCGCTACCGATTATGAAGGCTTTGTAAATATGGATGTTGACGGAGCCCAATACAAGTTCTTACCGACCAACGAAAGTTTTGACGGGGATTATGGAGATACCGGAGACTCCGATGGGTCTTATTCCGCCACTATCGAGCAAGAAGAAGAAGTAAACTGTGGCACCCCCGATGGCACAGCTGGCTACTATCTTGTCCGGGCGGATACGGAGGCACTCACCTATTCCTTAGAAAAAACAGCGTGGTCGGTAACCGGAAATGCCACCCCACTCAGCTGGCCAGCAGGACCCGATGGCACACCTGGCCAAGACCATGACATGCTGTACGACGCGACCGCAAAGACTTGGTCAGTTACTTTGGATCTAGTTGCGCAACAAGCTCCGGATAACGGACTTAAATTCAGGGCCAACGATGCATGGGCACTTAACCTCGGAGATAACGATGAGAATGGCTCTCTTCAATTTAACGGGCAAAACATCACGATTCCTGAAGACGGGAACTATACCATAACACTGGATCTGAGCAACCCAAGGGCCTATTCCTATTCCTTGGTCAAGAATTAAAAATACATTTAACTAAAAAAGGCTGTTTTACACAGCCTTTTTTTAATCATACCACAAACTCATGAAAAAAGTACTACTGCTTTGTCTACTTACTTTTAACTGGTTTATCCAAGCGCAACAACAGGAGGGAACCTTTACCATAGACCCTACGGCTTTTAACGAAACGGATGAAATAACGATCACAGTTTCGGGAGTAGACCCCGCTCAATGGGGTGTAAACGATGTATACCTATGGGCGTGGTACTTTAACAGTCCCACCGCCACGAACGCCATCAACTCGCCCACCAATGGCGAATGGGAAAGCTCCGATGAAAGTCAAAAAATGACCAATAACGGGGACGGGACGTTTAGCTTCACCCTTACCCCGACCAGTTTTTACAATGCCACTGGTATCGACCGAATAGGAATGCTGGTCAAAGCCAAAAATGGCAATGGGGATAAAAAAACACAGGATAATGTAGTATCCGTAGGTGCTTTTCAGTTGACCTTGACCAACCCTATGCAAGATCCAGCCGTTTTGGATTCAGGAGACAATCTAAGTATTACGGCCACTGCCTCGTTAGCGGCCGATTTCGTTTTGAAAGCCAATGATGTTACGATCAATACTTCATCTAGTGCAGCTACTTCTTTTGCCTACGAAGTGACCAATATTACCGAAAACACGGCTTTTGTATTGGAAGCAACGAACAATGGTGAAACTTTAAGTGAAGCCTTTAGCGTTGTCATACGACCAAATGTGCAAGAAGCCCCCGTACCAACGGGAATGTTAGATGGTATCAATTACGACCCGAACGACGCGACCAAAGCAACCCTGGTGCTGTATGCCCCCAACAAAGAGTTCATTCACGTAGTGGGTGATTTTAACAACTGGGAAATCAATGATAGCTACCTGTTACAAAAAGACAGTACTCAAGATCGTTTTTGGATCGAACTAACGGGCCTAACACCACAGTTCGATCATTTGTTCCAATATGCGGTTGAGTTCAATCTAAAAATCGCCGATCCATATTCAACCCTTATCCTTGACGGTTTTGGAAATGACAACTTTATTGATACTATTACCTACCCCGCCATCCCTGCTTACCCTGCTGGTCAAAATCAAGCAATTACCGTTCTTCGTACCGGGGAAATGCCTTACCAATGGACAACTACCGATTACGTTCGCCCAAAAAAGACCGACTTGGTCATTTATGAACTCTTGATCCGTGATTTTGATGAACTGCACAGCTTTGATGCGGTTAGTGCTCGTCTTGACTATCTTGAAAGCTTAGGCATCAACGCTATTGAGCTCATGCCGGTAAATGAGTTTGATGGCAATGAAAGTTGGGGGTACAACCCTTCTTTTCACATGGCTTTGGACAAATACTATGGCACAAAAGATGCTTTTAAGGCATTTATCGATGAATGCCACTCACGAGGCATTGCGGTACTCCTCGACGTTGTGTACAACCATGCCACAGGACAACACCCGTTTTACCGTATGTGGAACACCGACAATGGGGGAACTGGCGGGCAGGCTTCTGCCGACAGTCCGTTCTTCAACCCAGAAGCAACCCATTCGTTCAGTGTTTTTAACGATTTCAACCATCAGAGCCAAGCTACTAAAGACTATGTAAACCGCACCGTCACGTATTGGATCGAAGAATTTAAAATCGACGGAATGCGTTGGGATCTCACCAAGGGGTTTACCCAAAATTGTACCGCCTCCGACGACAACTGTACCAGTAGTACACAAAACGATCGGATCGAAATACTGAAAGGATATGCAGACAACCAATGGGCCTCGGATCCCGATTTTTATGTCATCTTCGAACACCTCGGAGGTATTGAAGAAGAGAAACAATGGGCCGACTATCGTTTAGATGAAGGGAAAGGGATACTGCTGTGGAACAAACAGACCGGCCCGTACAACGAGACTACCATGGGGTATCACGAAGGGGGAAAATCGAACTTCGCAGGGGTTTCCTCACAGGTAAAAGGCTTTACCAACCCAGCAGCGGTCTCCTATATGGAAAGCCATGACGAAGAACGCCTGATGTTCAAAAACTTAGAATTCGGCAATGAAGACGGGGATTATAGCGTAAAAAACCTCGATACCGCTTTGGAGCGCGTACAAGCGGCCGGCGCTTTTTTCTTTACAGTTCCTGGACCAAAAATGATTTGGCAATTTGGAGAACTTGGTTACGACGTTTCGATTGATTTTAATGGGCGTGTTGGGAACAAGCCTATACGCTGGGAGTATTTTGACGTACCCGCCAGAAAAGCAATTTATGATGAATGGAGTGATTTAATCCGACTTAGGGTCAATGAACCCATTTTTGAAACTACTGATTTCACAATGGATCTTGCAGCAGAGAGTGGGTTGAAAAAAATTCAGTTAACAGACCCGGACGCGACCGGAAATGCGATTCGACACGTGACCATCATTGGAAACTTTGGAACCACTACCCAAAGCATCGACCCCTCTTTCCAAGAAACCGGGATATGGTATGAATTTTTAGAAGACAACCTAAAATATGTGGTTGTCGATGCGAACAAGGAAATTTCCTTAATGCCCGGGGAGTTTCGAATCTTTGGGAACAATCCCTCCGCGCTATTCCCGGATGCAAATCCTCCGGATCAAGACAATGACGGCGTGGTAGACCTAGATGACCTTTGTGCTGACACCCCCTTGGGAACCACGGTAGATATTACTGGATGTGCCGTATTCTCCTTGCCATCCGATAATTTTGGAATTAGCATTCTTGGGGAAACTTGTCGTTCGAGCAACAATGGTAGCATTGCCATCACGGCAAATGAGGACCTCGCATATACTGCGGTTTTAACGGGTACTTCAACTGCCGATAAAACGTTCAATGATCAAGCAGCCTTTACCGACTTGGCCGCTGGTGACTATACCCTATGCATTACAGTGGAATCTGAAGTAGGATATCAACAGTGCTACGAACTTTCAATCACGGAACCCGAAGATCTTTCCGTGGTTTCCAAGATTAATAGTGTTACGAATAAGCTGACCCTAGAGTTGCAAGGAGGAACACGATATCTTATCAACTATCATGATGAATTTATTACCACCGAAGCTTCCTCGATTAGTTTAGACCTTGTGCAAGGCGCAAACAAACTGATTGTAAAGACCGATAAAGACTGCCAAGGCACCTACGAAGAAACCGTAGTTCTGGGGAGTTCGGTGCGTATGTTTCCCAACCCTATTAGCAACAATCGCCTTTTTGTGGCCCTACCCTATCAAAATAACGAAACCGTTCGGCTCGAACTCCGTTCATTAGATGGTAAACAGGTGCACAGCCAAACCTACGAACAAAGGAGTTCACAAATTGAGGTAGACGTAAGCTCGCTTGCAAAAGGCATCTATATAGCCAAACTGACCACAGCAGAAAATGTTACACTTTTTAAAATCGTAAAATAATGAAACGCATTCAATATACTTTGATCGGACTTATTACAATTGGTTTATGCATAGGTTGTGGAGGCAGTGACAATGGTGACGATCCTACCCCTCCCGACCCCGTAAGCCCGCCGTCGGCAACTTCGCTTGTATTCCCGGATAATAATACGGAATGTAATGAAGGTACCATTGTTTCGGAAACGGAAAGTGAGGTGACATTTAAATGGGATACTGCCGAAAATGCCGATAGCTACACCGTAAATCTCGAAAACCTAAACTCTGGGAATGAGCAAAGCATTTCCTCTCAGAATACGGAGTTGCCCATTACTATAAAACGTGGGGTAGCATACGCCTGGTCGGTTACCTCAAAGGCCAGCGGCACAGATGAAACAGCAGAAAGTACTACATGGAAGTTTTACAATGCGGGGCTCGCTGTAGAAAACCACCCACCCTTCCCTGCTGAGGCCCTGTTTCCAAAAACGGGCAGCGCCGTCGATGCCGGCACAATTGATCTGAGTTGGGCGGCAAGTGATGTTGATGATGATATCAGTTCCTTTTCCATTTATTTGGATGAAAATTCCACCCCGACCACTTTGATTGACACCACCACCGAGCCACTAATTACCTTCGCTGCAGTTTCGGGCAAAGTCTATTACTGGCAAATAACGATTTTAGATGATGCCGGAAACAAAACGTCCTCTGAGATTTTTCAGTTTAAAACAAACTAAAGTCCGTAATGCATTGACACATCGAAAAACGATGACCCACACAATAGGGCAATGCATATCCTTGTAGAACCGACCTTATGAAAATACTTCGTATATTCTTTTTAGTACTTGCTTTTGGAATGCCATCAATCTTTGTAGCACAGTCGACCATTGAACGGGTAGAACCACCCAACTGGTGGGTAGGCATGCTGCATAACGAAGTGGAGTTGTTGATATACGGAAAAAACATAGGCTCCTATGAAGCATCTTTAGAATCCTATGAGGGAGTTCAACTAAAGGAAGTAAAGCTGGCCCCAAATCAGAATTATCAATTCGTATCGATACGCATAGCGGCCGATACCAAACCAGGCGATGTTCGGTTACTTTTCTCAAAAAAAGGCAAAGAAACGATTGAATACAACTATCCTATTCTTCAAAGAGAACCTGCCAGAAGTGCTATAAAAGGCTTTGACAATTCAGACGCCATTTATCTGATTACTCCAGACCGATTCGTAAACGGTGACCTTTCGAACGATACTATGGAAAAATTGAAGGAAAAGGCAAATCGAACGCTTAAGGGCGGGCGTCATGGAGGGGATGTTGCAGGAATTTCAAAAAGCCTTGAGTACATAAAAGATTTGGGGTTCACCGCTATTTGGATGAATCCCATTCTGGAAAATGACATGAAAGAATACAGTTACCACGGGTATTCGACCACTGATTTCTATAAGGTAGACCCTCGGTATGGCAGCAACGAGTCTTTTAGGAATTTATGTGAAAAGGCAACAACCAAGGGCATGAAGGTCATAATGGATATGATTGCCAATCACTGCGGGTTAGATCATTGGTGGATGCACGATCTTCCCTATGAAGATTGGATCAATCAATGGCCCGAGTATACGCAAACGAATCACAAAAAAACGGTCATTTTAGACCCCTACGCCTCAAAAATAGACCGCAAACAATTTTTTGATGGTTGGTTCGTACCCACCATGCCCGATTTAAACCAGCGAAACAAATCTATGGCAACCTACCTGATACAAAACACCCTTTGGTGGATCGAGTATTCGGGTATCTCGGGAATACGAATGGATACCTACCCCTATCCCGATATGTATTTTATGAGTGATTGGACAAAAGCGGTGATGACCGAGTATCCAGATTTTAATATCGTAGGCGAAGAATGGGTTACCAGGCCAACGATAGTGTCTTATTGGCAGAAAGACAAGAAGAATACCAACGGATACACCTCGGACTTAAAAAGTTTAATGGACTTCCCTTTGCAAAATGCTTTGGTGACCTCGCTTACTAAAGAAAAAACCTGGGCCTCGTCGTGGACAGATCTTTACGAAACCCTAGGACAAGATTACTTATACCCTGAACCTGGTAATCTAGTTGTTTTTCCTGACAATCATGATATGAGCCGCATCTATACACAACTGAAAGAGGATTTCGAAAAGTACAAAATGGCACTGGTGTATACCGCTACGGTAAGAGGAATTCCACAATTCTACTACGGCACAGAGGTATTAATGACGAATCCAGGAACCGAGGATCACGGAATCATACGCTCTGATTTCCCTGGCGGGTGGCCAGGTGATACAATCAATGCCTTTTCGGGACTGGGCTTATCGAAGAATCAAAAAGAAGCAAAAGCGTTTCTTAAGAAACTATTGAATTGGCGAAAGACAGCTACGGTGATACACACAGGCAAATTAATTCATTTTGCACCCGAAAATTCCAATGAAATTTATGTGTTCTTTCGTTTCAATGATAAAGATAAGGTGATGGTTGTGCTAAGCAAAAATACGGAGGACGTCTTTCTAGATCTCAAACCCTATCAAGAAATAATGGGTACACCGCTTACCGGGAAAGACATGCTAAGCGGAAGTTCATATGTGAGCAAGGAGACCCTAGTTGTAAAGGCGAACAGCGCCATGATTATTGAACTTCAATAACAAGTAATGTTCAATTACTTGGTCGATTCCCTTTCGATCAAGGTAGCTTCAATGACCTCGGTGCGGTAGGTTTCTTCTTCCTCATCGATTTCACTTTCAACACGTTCAATCAACATTTGTGCAGCCCGTTCCCCCATTTCCTCTCCATGTTGCGCAATAGTTGTCAAGGTAGGGGTGCAATAGCGAGATAGAATACCATTGGTAAACCCAATAATGGATATATCCTCAGGAACGCGAAGGCCTTTTTTCTGAGCAAGTCGTAAGCAGAGAATCGCAAACAATTCATTTACACAAAGAATCCCGTCAATATCCGTTGTATTAATAAACTCCTCGATCATGTGCTCCTCCACTCCTTTATAAGGCAACTTCAGCACAAGCTTGTCATCTAATTTGCGACCATCATTAATAAGCGCCTTGGTATACCCTTCCGCCCGTTGATTGCTCACATTAAAATAATTCTCTGTGGTGACCAATGCTATTTTTTTACGCCCCTCTTCAATAAGTTTGTTTACCGCCTGATAGGCCACTTCCATATCATTGATAACTACCTTATCACATGCAATTTCATCGCTCACCCTATCAAACAGCACCAAAGGAATACCCTGTTCAGTTACCTCTTTTAAATGATTGAAATCTTGTTTTTGCTGTGTTTCCGCTGATAGCGACATGATAAATCCATCAATACTGCCATTGGCCAACATTTCCATGTTTATCACCTCCTTATCAAAAGATTCGTCGGAAACACAAACAATAACATTATATCCCTGCTTGTTTGCATATTTCTCAATCCCCCGAAAAACAGTCGTGAAAAAATGATGTACTATATCAGGAATAACGACCCCAATATTCTTGGTTCGCTTATTTTTAAGACTAATAGCGATGTTATTGGGCTTGTAGTTGTAAAGTTTGGCGAACGCCTGTACCTTTTCCTTCGTATCCCTCCCAATTTCTTCGCTATTTTTCAGGGCCTTCGAAACCGTAGAGATCGAGACCTCTAGTTCCTTTGCGATATGCTTTAATGTGATTTTTTGTTTCAAACTATCCTTTTGCTTCGGTTCGGGTAAATTTAACTATTTAATGAATATCGCATCATTTTAAGCAATTTTTAACTTTGGTTCAATTATTACCCTCAAACTATAAACAAAAATAAAATGTTATATTTGACCGCAAATTGGCGATTAAACAATTATCGCCTTGCCAAAATACCAAAAGTACAATATACCGTATCCCAAATTATTATTGTCTCAATTTAAGAAAGTTATTAACACGAAACCGTTTGCGTAACCTCTTGAGGACCGCATATCGCTATATTAACATATAATTTACATATTTTTAACGCTTGATATTATCTCAATTTTAAATTAACTCAACTTTAAATTAACTGTTTATGAAGATTACACTTTTAAAAAGTTTGATGATGGTCGGAGTCTTTTTGTGCTTCGGTCTATCTCATGCGCAGGAAGTAACGGGGACGGTGTCCGACTCAAACGGACCCTTACCAGGTGCTAGTGTTGTAGTGAAGGGCACTACCACTGGTACACAAACCGACTTTGATGGTAACTTTACCATTAATGCTGAAAGCGATGCCACATTGGTTGTCAGCTACATTGGTTATTTAACCAGAGAAGTTGCCGTGAATGGGCAAACATCTATCTCTGTAACCTTAGAGGAAGATGCACAACAACTAGATGAAGTTGTAATTATAGGATATGGTACAACTACCATTAAAGATGCCACCGGTTCTGTTGCTTCAGTAACAGCTGAGGATTTTAACGGCGGGAATATATCTTCTCCTGAACAGTTGATTCAAGGTAAAACTGCTGGTGTGAACATTCAGCAAACGAGTGGAGAACCCGGTGCAGGGATTCAAGTCAACATTCGTGGTGCGAATTCTGTTCGGGCCAACAATAACCCTTTGTTCGTTGTAGATGGCGTACCACTTTTTGGACAAAACACAGATGCCCAAGGTGATTCGGGACAAGGTGGAAGTGATGTAGGTAACCCATTGAACTTCTTGAACCCGAATGATATTGAGAGTATTAGTATCTTAAAGGATGCTTCCGCAACTGCAATTTACGGATCACGTGGTGCAAATGGTGTTGTGATCATTACAACCAAAAGTGGAAAAGCCGGTGCAGGCGGTGTTTGGGAAGTATCTTCTAGCTTAAGTGTCGCCAGACCAGTTAGAAAGTATGACTTACTTGGAAGAGAGGATTATTTAAGTGCAGTAACACAATTTGGTGGAAACGCTGCCAATACCGATTTTGGCGCCGATACTGATTGGCAAGAAGTGGTTTTAAGATCTACCGCTTCTACCAACAATAACCTTTCATATTCTCAGAATTACGGATCAGGAAACGTTCGTGCAACTTTTGGATACCAAAAGCAGTTTGGTGTTATTGAAAAATCTGAATTTGAACGTATCACGGGAAGAGTAAACTGGATTCAGCGTTTGGTTGACGACAAGTTAACGTTGAATTTACAAGCGTCAATTTCAAGAGTAAATAGAGAACAGCCTCCTATTGCTGCAGGTGCAGGATTTAGAGGTGATATTTTGGGTGCTGCGTATTCAGCGAATCCTACTTGGCCGAGTAATCCTTTTTTCGACGATGGTGGTGGGCAGATTCAGCCAGCAAACTACCTTGCCTCAACACAAAACATCACAAATACTGATAGAGTACTATTAAATGGTTCTGCAGATTACAAGATTACTCCAGAATTGTCTGCAAAAGTAAACATTGGTTATGACCGCTCTCAAAGTGAGAATGTGTCCGTTCTGAACGCAAACCTTCAAAACTTTCAAGGAATCGAAGGTTTGGGCGCTGGTACGTTCAACACCTTGGAATTCGAAAACAAAACCTTGGAAGCTACGTTGACCTATACGAAGGAATTTGAAAATTCTCGCCTAGAGGCCCTCGCCGGGTATGCCTATCAAGATTTTAATACGTTTGGTCGTAACTCCGCAGCTAGAGGTTTTGGAACAACCGACTTGAACGTTATGGGTGAAGACCTAAAAAGAACCGTAGAGGCTTCCGATAGCTTTGTAACGGGCAGTTATCAGCAGTACTATTACGACATTGATTCTCCCGATTTGACCATTAATAGATTGCTGCCAAATGTTGGAAGCGAAAACGTAGCCTTTGGTTTCACAAGAGGGGTACGTTCTTTGGTCGTAGATAATTTTGATAATACAGATGAGTTACAATCTTTCTTTGGTAGGATAAATTACAGCATCGCTAATAAGTATACTTTTACAGGTACGATGCGTGCAGATGGTTCTTCTCGTTTTGGACCTGAAAACCAATACGGTTATTTCCCTTCTGGCGCCTTTGCTTGGCAAATAGGGGAAGAAGATTTTATCGGAGAGAGTGTTTCAACCCTTAAATTACGTTTGAGTGCTGGTATTACTGGTAACCAAGATGGTCTTGGATATGGTAACTTTGTTGCAAGACAGCGTTACTCGCAGTTGAATCTTGCAAGCATTCAGGCAGACGGAAATATCAATAATAACGGTCTTTCGATCGTCGCAACCGATGTTCCTGATTTGAAATGGGAGTCTACCTTAAACTTCAACGTTGGTCTTGACTTTGGATTCAACTCAGATCGTTTCAGTGGTAGTCTTGATGTGTATCAAAGTACTACAAGAGATGTATTGCTTCAAACACCTCCGGCAGCACCATCTACAAATCCCTTCCAGTTTGGTAACGTAGATGCTGAAATCCTTAACCAAGGTATTGAACTTGGTTTGAACTATGATTTCGTACAGACTGAGAATACAACCTTTGGAGCTTCTTTCAACATTGCTTACAACACTAACGAAGTGCAAGATTTCGTAAGTTCCATTAATACAGGAGCTATTAACGGCCCTGGTCTTTCAGGAGCTTTTGCACAACGTTTTGAAGCTGGGCAATCATTATTTTCATATTACATGGCCACTTTCGAAGGTTTTGACGGAGACGGAAACCCAATTTACAAAGATGTAAATGGCGATGGAACTGGTGATCCAGATGTTGATAAAGAGTTTGTTGGAGAGGATGCTTTACCAGATGTTACTACAGGTCTTTCCTTGAACTTCAGCCATAAGAACTGGGATTTGGGAATGTTCTTGAACGGTCAGTTTGGCTTCTCTGTGTATAACAACACTGCCAACTCTTTCTTCAATGCAGGTCAAATTGGTACTGCAAGAAATGTTACGCCCGATGTTGTAACTAGTGGTGAAAGTACAGGTGCTTCAACAGCGGTATCTACTAGATTTTTAGAAAAAGGTGATTTTGTACGTCTTCAGAACGCAACCATCGGGTACAACGTGCCTCTTAGTGGTGAGGGAGCTTTCAAAAGCCTTCGTTTGTCACTAACTGGACAAAACCTTGCGTTGTTTACAGATTACAGCGGAATAGACCCAGAAGTTTCAGTTCCTACGGGACAATTAGGCTCTGGTGTACCTGTAAGAGGTATTGACTGGGCGGCCTTCCCTAACCCCCTAACGGTTACCTTCGGAATTAACGCTAAGTTTTAATAAAAAAAATTGTTTATTATGAAAAGATTCTATGTACGTTTAAGTGGTTTGGCAGTGCTAGCCTTGTTAGGGCTTAGTGCTTGTTCGGACCTAGAAATTGAAGAGACCGATTCCATTATTAGTGAAGGGTTTCAGGGACTAAGTGATCCTGCTTCCTCCCTAGAACAACTTTACAACCAAGTAGCCGGTAACTTAGGAGATCAGGCATCTTTATATGCCTTGAACGAAGTTACTACCGACGCTTTGTTAGTTCCTACTCGTGGTGCTGACTGGGGAGATAACGGTCGTTGGAGAAAATTGCACCAACACGAATGGGGAATTGAGGAAGTAGATATCCTTACTCCTTTCAATCAATGGAATGCCAACCAACTATTGGGCTCGCAGATTTTGGACTCAAGAAGTGGTGCTCCGGCTGACGTGGCTGCCGAGGCAAGTTTCCTAAGAGCACTTTCTATGTGGATTATATTGGATAATTTTGGTCAGGTACCTTACAGAGATGTTACCTTGTCTTCTACAACTGTTCCAGAAGTATTAACAGGACAAGCCGCTGTAGATTTTATTCTTGCAGATGTTGACGCTGCTATTGCAGGACTTGCAAATGTTGCTGCCGGTACGGGAGAGTTGAAAACCGCAAGCAAGGATGCCGCTAGAATGTTGAAAGCAAAAGTTCTTTTGAACAAGCACATCTACTTAAATCAATTGACCGGTGGTGGTGGTTCTCCTGATTCTGGTGACATGGCCGAAGTAATTGCTTTGGTTGATGCAATAGAAGGAAATGGATATACTTTACAAGACGGTTATTTCGATATTTTCAAAGAAGATGCCGATTCAGAAACCATTTTCTGGGTTTCTACAGGTTGGGGTAACAGAATCTTTAATGGATTACACTATAACTCTACCGGAATCGGTGGAGGTGGTTGGAACGGTTTCAGCACCTTGGCTGAATACTACGATCTGTTTGAAGGTGATTCTGAAAGCAATCGTGTTGAGTTGGATTTGACTCCGCTTGATGGTCAGGAAGAAAGAAGAGGTGGTGTACCACCTTCAGGACTTCCCTATACGGAAAGACCCAATACTACCGACAACGATGGTTTTGAAGATGGATCGAACGTTGGTTTCGGTTTCTTGATCAATCAACAATATACGTTGGATGGTACTGCATTGACAGACCGTCCTGGTGCACCGCTACAATTTTCTAGAGAGTTCGTAGACGGTAACGGCGCTCCAAGCCTTATCAACAACGATGAAAAAACGGGTATCCGTATGATGAAGTACAACCCTCGTTTTGGTGGGTTTGCAAACCACTTGATTGTATTCCGTTATGCTGATGCATATCTTATGAAAGCTGAAGCAATGATGCGTAGTGGTGGAGATCCGACAACAATGGTCAACAACCTACGTATCCTAAGAAAAGCTGCCCCGTTAGGTTCTGTATCAGAGCAGGATCTATTAGATGAAAGAGGTAGAGAACTTTTTGGAGAAGGTTTCCGAAGAAATGATATGATTCGTTTTGGTCAGTATTTAAGAGGTTGGGAATTCAAAAGCGCAACCGAGACTGGCAATACACAGCGCCTATTGTTCCCAATTCCTGCTCCGCAGCTATTGGCCAACCCTAACTTGGTTCAGAACCCTGGGTATTAAGATTCAAATTTTTGTGTTTATGAAAAGGCTATCCATTTTTTTGGATAGCTTTTTTTGTAAACCGTATTTTTGCCGAAATCATTTTGAAGCCTACCATTTTTACGCAAGTAATTACGATTACTTTCGACCAATACCATCTAATGATTATAACGTGTTTAGCTAACTAGTACCGAAAAAATGAAAAGGAGTTTCGTACTTTGTTTAACAATTCTAATACTTATTTTTTCCTGTACCCCTAAAAAAACAACCCGTTTTAAAACGGTACCAGGTGCGCATTCAGGAATTACTTTTGAAAATACGCTGAATCCAACTCCTGAACTTAACATACTCACCTATCTCTACTATTACAACGGTGCCGGCGTAAGTGTTGCCGATCTAAACAACGATTCACTACCCGACCTCTACTTTAGTTCCAACGAAGGCAATGACAAGCTCTACCTTAATAAAGGCAACTTACAATTTCAAGATATATCCGAACAGGCCCGTATTCATGATCAAAAAACCTGGTCTACCGGTGTTACCCATGTAGATATCAATGCTGATGGTTTGTTGGATATTTATGTTTGTAAAGCTGCTGGGTATCGAGCATTAAACGGTAAAAATCGCTTGTATATTAACCAAGGTACAGACGAAAATAATATTCCAACATTCAAAGAAGATGCCGCTTCCTATGGAATCGATTTTTCTGGCTTATCAACACAGGCAGCATTCTTTGATTACGACCTGGATGGTGACCTCGATCTTTTTTTGCTGAACCACTCAGTACACCCAAATAATGCGTATGGGTATGGCACGCAACGCGAAAAATTCGATCCACGCTCCGGAGATCGGTTGTTTAGAAATGACCAGCAGGAATTCGTTGATGTCTCACAAGAAGCTGGCTTGTTTCAAGGTAGAATTGGTTTCGGCCTCGGCCTTGCCATAAGCGACCTTAACCAAGATGGCTACCCTGATATCTACATCGGAAACGACTTCTACGAAAACGATTATTTGTATGTGAATCAAAAAGATGGCACTTTTCAAGAAATCATCTCCAAACGACCGGAAAAAGTAGGTCATACCAGTCATTATGCCATGGGGAACGACATTGCGGATATCAACAACGATGGCCTTACCGACATCCTCTCAGTAGATATGCTTCCTCGAAATCAAGAAACCTATAAAACCTCTGGCCTTGATTTCCCCTACCCTATATACGAAAACTACTTAAAGAACGGGTATGCGCCACAATACATGCAAAACTCCTTGCTGTTAAATCTAGGAAATACCAATTTTAGTGAAGTAGGGCATTTAACCGGACTGTCCGCCTCCGAATGGTCATGGGGTGTTCTTTTGGCGGATTTTGACAACGACGGTCTCAAAGATGCATACATATCCAATGGGATCAAAGGTGCTACCAATAACATGGACTTTGTGCAATTCATTTCCAATGATATTATTCAAAAAGGAATCGACAACGGCATGTCGCAAAAAGACATGTCGCTTATAGATAAGTTACCAGAAATAAAAGAGCCAAACTATCTGTACCGGAACCTGGGCAATTTAGAGTTTAAGGATGTTACGAATGAATGGTCTACACCGGAAGCTTCATACAGTAATGGTTGCGTTTATTCGGATCTAGACAATGATGGCGATCTTGACCTTGTAATCAACAACGTGAACGCACCAGCCACTTTGTTAGAGAATACCACGGTGTCTGATAACAAGTCATCTAACTACTTGAGCCTTTCATTCAAAGGGAACCCTCAAAACCCTTTTGGAATTGGTGCACGCATCATCGCCTATGGGGATACCCTTAGCATTACCCAAGAAAATTTCACTACCCGAGGCTACCTTTCCGCTGTTGCACCCGAACTTCATATTGGTCTTGGGCAGCAGCAATCTATAGACTCCCTCAAAGTCATTTGGCCTAGCGGTGTTTTTCAAACCCTCAAAAATATAGCAGTCAACCAAAAAATTGTTCTAGACCATGATAATGCGAAAGGAGATTTCTATGCCAAACAAACAGCTCCTATTAGCTATCTGAAAAATGTGGATAGCATCTTTACTTACACACATAAGGATCCAGCGACAACAGAATTTCTTCGCAACCCCATCGTACCTTGGGCAAATACCAATGCAGGGCCCCATATATCGGTTTCAGACATAAACAATGACGCTTTGGAAGATCTTTTTATTAGCGGTGCAAAAGGCCAGGCGTCTCAACTACTGCTGCAAAAAGAACAAGGTTCTTTTACTTCCGTTCAGTCTTCCCTCTTTGCCGAGGATTCGAAAAGTGAAGATGTCTCCCATGTTTTTTTTGATGCAAATGGTGACACTGCTCCTGATCTTATTGTTGTAAGTGGCGGCAACGAATTTCAAAAAGGCACTCCCCTACGCCCAAGACTCTATCTAAACTACAACGGACAATTTGAAAAAGACACAACACAATTTAAAGAAATAACTCTAAATGCCTCCAAGGTGGCAGCCGTTGACTTCGACAATGATGGGGATATGGATGTTACCATAAGTGCTGATCAAATTCCATTGGAATTTGGCAAAACTGCAAGACAATATATCCTCCAAAATGATGGGACTGGCAATTTCAAAGACATCACCGAGACCCTTTTGAAAGATTACCGGTCCATAGGGAATGTCAAAGATTTTGTATGGGCAGATATTGACAATAATGGCTACAAAGACCTCATTATGGTTGGTCATTGGATGTCTGTTACCGTATACAAGAACAATGGAAAGGCACTAGAGCGAGCTGAGATGAATGGCCTAATAGCATCAAATGGACTCTGGAATACCATTAAGGCTGGCGATTTTGACAACGACGGAGATATTGATTTCGTTTGTGGCAATTGGGGACTAAACAGTAAGTTGCATGCCAGTAAGAATAAACCACTTACACTTTATAGGTATGATTTTGATACAAACGGAGCGATTGACCCTGTGGTTACCTATTTTCATGACAATATCGAAACGCCCTTCGCATCAAAAGATGAACTTGTAAAGCAAATGCCTTATCTGAACAAACAATACCTCTCTTATGGCGATTTTGCAAAAGCAAGTCTAGCAGATCTTTTCACCAAAGAAAAGTTATTGAAATCAGAAAAGAAAGAAGTGTATGAACTCGCACATACCTATTTTCAAAATAACGGTGAAAACGGTTTTTCTAAAACGGTTCTTCCACGAATTGCGCAAATTTCCACCATTCATGATATTGCCATGGAAGACTTTAACAAAGATGGTTTCAAAGACCTGTTAATTGTGGGCAATAGCCATGAAATTAGTACTCAATTGGGTAGGATGGATGCCCTTCATGGCCTAATTTTGCTAAATCATGAAAACGGCAGCTTTCAACAGGCTCCCAAGCAAAATTTTGATATTCCAGGCCCCGCCAGAAGCATTGAAAGAATTAAAGTAAAAGACATAGAATACTATTTGGTAGGTATGAATGATAACGTACCAATAGTACTTAAGAAAAAAGAAGCACACCAATAATGAGAACGACTGCGGCAAAAGAATTGCTTGGCTTTTTTACCTTATTGTTACTACTCTCTTCCTGTAACGAAAAAACGGCCAGTATTGACAAACCTGACAATGAAGAATCGGCAACCCTATTCGCCTCCCTCTCTTCTGAAAGAACCGGTATTGATTTTATCAATACGGTAAAAAATCAAAAGGATTTCAACATCTTTAAATACAGAAATTTTTACAATGGAGGAGGGGTAGCAATTGGTGACATCAACAACGATGGATTGCCAGACATCTACATGACCGCTAATATGGGTGATAATAAGCTGTATTTGAACAAAGGGAACCTTAGGTTTGAAGACATTTCCGAAAAAGCCGGAGTAACAGGCAACAAACCCTGGTCTACCGGAGTCACTATGGTAGATATTAACAATGACGGCCTTTTGGATCTGTATGTGAGCAATGCCGGAAATATGAAAGGTAATAACCATGACAATGACCTTTATATCAACAACGGCGACCTCACCTTTACCGAAAAGGCAAAAGAATACAATCTTGCCGAAACAGGTTTCTCGACCCATGCGACTTTTTTCGACTATGACAAAGACGGGGATTTAGATGCCTACATTTTAAACAACAGTAATATTCCTGTTAGTAGTTTGGGCTATGCAGAACAGCGAGAGGTACGCGCACAAGACTGGGAAGGTGTTCCGAAAATATTTAGGGGTGTCGGAGATATGCTCCTGAGAAATGACGATGGAAAATATGTAGATGTAAGTGAGAAAGCTGGGATATATGGCAGTCTAATCGGATTTGGACTAGGCGTAATGGTCAGTGATTTTAATGGTGACCTCTACCCTGACCTATACGTATCCAATGATTTTTACGAGCGCGATTATCTATACATCAATCAAAAAGACGGTACTTTTAATGAGGAAATTCAAGATTGGACTTCCCACCTCTCCCTTTCGGCCATGGGTATCGATATGGCCGACATCAACAATGACGGAAACGCCGATATTTTTATCACAGATATGCTACCTGAAGCCGATGAACGGGTAAAATCGGTTATGGAATTCGAAGGCTACAATGTTTTCAATCTAAAGCGCAGTAAAGATTTCTCACAGCAATACATACAGAACACCTTGCAATTGAACAATGGCAACGGTTCCTTTTCAGAAGTAGCCTACTTTAGTGGCATCTCAGCTACCGACTGGAGCTGGGCAGGCCTCTTGTTCGATATGGACAATGATGGGCTACGGGATATCTTTATTACCAATGGGGTAAACCATGACCTTACCGATCTCGATTTTGTCGACTTTTTCGCCAACGAAATCATTCAGAAAATGGCCTTGACCGGTAAGAAGGAATCCATTGATTCTATCATCAATAAAATGCCCATTAAACCACAACCGAATTTCACCTATAGAAACAATGGTGATATTACGTTTGATAACGTTTCGAACGAATGGGGCCTTGGCATCCCCAGTCTTTCCAACGGCACGGCCTATGGGGACCTAGACAATGACGGCGATTTGGATTTGGTTGTCAATAACGTCAACATGCAAGCCTTCCTTTATGAAAATCGTACCAACAGCTTGCGCGAAAACAACTATATTAAAATACAGTATGAGGGATCTGAAAAAAACCCATTTGCTATAGGTACCACCCTCAAACTATACCATGGAAAGAACATTGTGGTGCAAGAATTGATTCCCTCAAGAGGTTTCCAATCTTCAATGGACTATACAATGACCATTGGTTTGGGCGCCACTACCACCATCGATTCGTTGCGTGTCATATGGCCCGACGATTTCACAGAAGTACTGACCCAGATAAAGGCCAACCAAACCTTGAAATTGAAACGGTCAACCGCCACTGAAAAATACCAAATTCCGAAAATCAAGGCGCATAAACCTTTGCTACAGTCCATAGAAAACTCCCGTTTGTTAGCTCATAAAGAAAATTCATATACCGATTTTGACTATGAGGGGCTTATTTATAAACAACTATCACAAGAAGGTCCCGCAATGGCCGTTGGCGACATTGACTCGGATGGAAACGAGGACATCTATATTGGGGGGGCAAAAGGGCAGGCCGGTATGCTCTATAAGCATTCGAGAAATGGTGTTTTAACACCACGCACACAATCCGTTTTTGAGAATGATAAGTTACAGGAAGACACCGCGGCGGCTTTTCTTGATGCAGATAGTGATGGTGACCTTGATTTAATGGTTGGTACCGGCGGAAATGAAATAGGGGAACAAAGCCGCTATAGAACCCAGTTGTACCTGAATGACGGGAAAGGAGCTTTTTCCAAATCCGCAACATCATTGCCAGCAACCTTCAAAAACATTTCAATTATTGCCCCATATGATTTTGACCAAGACGGTGATGACGATGTATTTATCGGGTCTAGAAGTGTTGTAGGCACGTACGGCATTGATCCAGATCATTTGTTCTTAACCAATAATGGTGATGGTACCTTTTCAGATGCTACCGAACGTTTTGCCTATGATTTAAAAGATGCAGGCATGGTGACCAATGCCGTCTGGGCCGATATTGATGGGGACGATAAAAAAGATTTGATTTCGGTCTCTGAATGGGGTACGCCGCAAATTTTTAAAAACTCGGGGCGCAGAATTTCCAAACTACCCTCATCATTAGACAGTTTGTATGGCTATTGGAATGTGGTTGAAGCTGCAGACCTCGATAACGACGGTGACAATGATCTTATTTTAGGAAATCAAGGGAGCAATGTGCACTATAAGACAACAAAGGAAAACCCCATGAAAATGTGGATCAATGACTTTGACAACAATGGTACCCTTGAACAAATTATCACACAGAGCAATAACGGGAAAGACTATCCCCTGCACCAAAAAAAGGAATTAACAGCTCAGATAGTTTCGCTAAAAAAACGAACACTTAAGGCATCGGAGTATGCCAAAAAAACAATTCAAGAGTTATTTCCCGAAGAAGTAATCAATAAAGCTATCGTAAAACAGGCCACTATTTCAGAATCGGTGGTCGCTATTAACGAAGGTGGCGGTAAGTTTACTATCAAGAAATTACCAAGTAGAACCCAATTATCTTGTATTTGCAGTATTAGTTGTGCAGATATTAATCAGGATGGGCATCCCGACCTGATCATGGGAGGTAACAACTTCGAGTTCAAACCACAATATTCTAGACTAGATGCCAGTTATGGCGAGGTGTTGTTGGGTAACGGGAAAATGGATTTTGAATGGCAAGACCATGCTAAAAGTGGTTTTTTCATCCGGGAAGAGATAAAGCACCTCAAACAGTTCAAAGACAACCAAGGCAATCGCTATTTAATCGCTGCAATCAATGATGCTCAACCAAAGATTTTTAAAATCGATGAATAAGCTCGTATCCTTAGGTATCTTCTTGTTGGCAATCAGTTGCGGAACCAAAGAACAGCAGGTTTTTAGCAATCCCGATGCAACTGACACAGGGATTGACTTTGCCAATACCCTGACTGAAACAGACGAGTTAAATATCCTAGACTACCTCTACTTCTACAACGGAGGGGGCGTGGCAATAGGAGATGTTGACAACGATGGTTTACCAGACATTTTCTTCTCGGGAAATCAAGTTAAAAACAAACTTTATCGCAACACAGGCAATCTTACTTTTGAAGATATAACGAGTACGGCGGGGGTCGCTGGCAATAGTACTTGGAATACGGGTACCGTCATGGCTGACGTAAACGGCGATGGCTTGCTTGATATTTACGTATGCGCTGTTGTCGGAATCAAAGGTTTTAACGGATATAATGAACTCTATATCAACAACGGCACCGATAGTTCAGGTGCAATATCCTTTACCGAAAGTGCCGCCAAGTACGGCCTAGACTTCGATTCTTACAGTTCTTCGGCCGCTTTTCTTGATTATGATTTAGATGGAGATTTGGACATGTACCTGCTCAATCATGCCGTACACACTCAAGAATCGTTTGGGAATGCCGAACTACGCTATAAGCGAGATTTTCAAACAGGCGACAAACTACTGCGCAATGATGGGGGGAAATTTACCGATGTAAGTGAAGAAGCCGGCATTTACGGCGGTATTAATGGATATGGCCTCGGAGTCGCCGTGGCCGATTTTAATCAAGATGGTTACCCCGATATTTATGTGGGGAATGATTTTCACGAAGATGATTACTACTATCTGAACAAAGGCGATGGTACTTTTGTGGAAAGCCTTCGAAACCACTTTGGTCATACAAGTCGTTTTTCAATGGGGAACGATGTAGCCGATATCAATCATGATGGTTGGCCCGATATTATCTCTTTGGATATGCTTCCAGAAGAAGAAAAAGTGCTAAAACAGTCTGAAGGCGATGACAACCCACAGACCCAAAAAATGCGAACGGAACGTTTCGGCTATTACTACCAGTACACCCGAAATATGCTCCATGTAAATCGCAAGGGACAAGCCTATCAAGAAACTGCCTTAATGAGCGGCGTATCGGCAACAGATTGGAGTTGGAGTGCGCTTTTTGCCGATTATGATCAAGATGGCGAGCAAGACATTTTCATTTCAAACGGCATTCCCAAACGGCCAAATAATATTGATTTTGTGGATTTTGTTTCAAACGGACAAATTCAAAAAAAAATAGACAACACCAAACTGGTGGATCAGGAAGCGCTTGACCTAATGCCTTCTGGAAAAACCCATAACTACGTATTCCAAGGCACTGGAAAACTTGGCTTTGAAGACCGATCAGGAATGTGGATTTCAAAAGACACTTTAGTTTCCGGGGCAACCGCAATGGCCGATTTGGATAACGATGGCGATTTGGACATTGTGACCAATAACCTGAATCAAACGGCATCGTTGTATGTCAACCAGACCAATGAGAAGGGTAATTACCTAAAACTAAAACTGCAATTCTCTTCTAAAAATAGCTTCGGAATAGGCACAAAAGTATTTTCATATCACGGTGGCATATTACAATACAAAGAGCTCTACACAGCAAGAGGTTTTCAAGCCTCTTCCGAACCCATGGTACACTTCGGATATGGGCCTGCAACCAAGATCGATTCAATAAAAATTGTTTGGCCAGACAACAGTTTTCAAGTACTTAAACAGGTTCCTACCAACCAAACTTTGGTCGTAACGCCTAAAGAAACCCGATCTTTTGATTATGCCGATCTTTTCCCTTCAGAAACTATTCTATTTAAAAAAGTAGCCGGGAATCTTGGCGTCGATTTTTCACATAAAGAGGATTCCTATTTAGATTTCAATCGTCAAAAGTTAATCCCTTACCAAGTTTCGGACAGGGGTCCCGCAACTGCTATTGGGGACCTTAACGGGGATGGCAAGGACGATATCTTTTTTGGAGGTAGTAAGCGCATTCCCGCACAAGTATTTGTTCAAAATGACACTGCTTTTAACCCATTTGCTTTGCCGGGCGTTTTAAATGACTCCATCAAAGAAGACATAGCTGCCATTATACAGGATTTCAATCAGGATGGTAAAAATGATCTGTTCCTGGGAACTGGTGGAGCGGACTTTTTCCAAGAAATGAATCCTCTTTTAGATTCGTATTATACCGCTACCGATAGTACTTTTCAAAAGGCTTCCCTGCCCTTAAATTTTGGAAATACCGCAGTGATCGCTCCCAATGATTTTGACAGCGACGGCGATATAGATCTTTTCGTTGGGAACCAAGCGGTATCAAACGATTTTGGAAAAACCCCCATATCCGTACTATTGAGAAACGACAAGGGCACTTTTACCCAAGTAGACAACCAAGCTTTAAAAGCTGTTGGAATGGTTACAGATGCCATTTGGAACGATTTTGATGGCGATGGCACGAAAGATCTTATTGTAATTGGGGAATGGATGGCACCTGCTTTCTTTAGAAATACGAATGGGAAGCTTGTTAAAACGGAAGTGGGCCTTGACCATTTAAAAGGGCTATGGCAGGCGATTACCGCGTTCGATATCGACCAAGATGGTGATACCGATTATCTCATTGGTAACTGGGGAAGCAATACCAAATTCAAGGCGAGCGAAGAAAAACCCATCAAATTGTTTTATGGGGATTTCGATGAAAATGGACAAAGTGAGACCATCACTACCCAAGAAAAAAATGGCAAATACTATCCTCTTGAAGGCCTAAACGAAATGGCCTCCCAATTGGTATTTCTAAAGAAAAAATTTAATAGGAATAGTGACTTTGCCGGAAAAGATATTACAGAAATTTTGGAGGAAGAGCAATTGGCAAAAGCAACCGTTTTAAACGTGAACGAATTGCGTTCGGGAGTTCTGAAAAATGAAAACGGAAGCTATACGTTCGTTCCCTTTGAAAAAGAATTACAGATAGCACCGATAACGGCCTTTGCCACCTTCGATTTTGATGGTGACAAAAAACCAGAGGTTCTTGTTGGTGGCAATTACTTTGGGGTAAAGCCCTATCATGGTCGTTTCGATTCGTTTCCCGGCGCCTTGATAAATGATGAAAATAACGTACTTTTAGGGGATGAAATTGGCCTAAGATTTATGAATAAATCGATACGGCATCTCGATATCATCTCCCTGAACAACCAATCATATTTGTTGGTGACCATCAACAATGACCAAGCTCAATTGTATCAAATAAACTAAAAAAATGAGAAAATTCTTGTTGTTACTGCTACCGTTAATATTGGTATTTGCATGTGAGGAGGAAAAAACCGCAGAAGCGATCGAAGTAGGCCCTGACGCCCTCCACGGTTCTATAGATAGGGTTACCCAAATCATGATCCATGATATTTTCAGTCCGCCCGTTGCGAGTCGCATATTTGCCTACCCAGCTATTGCAGCCTATGAAATTACGGCCTTGAACAATGATGCATACCTCTCCTTGGCAGGACAGGTAACCGATTTAAAGCCAATTCCGAAACCAACGGAAGATCAAGAAATCAACTATCAACTTGCAGCAGTAGTGGCCCATATGGAGTTAAGCAAACAACTGATTTTTTCAGAAAAAGATATGGAACAGTATAGAGATAGTCTGTACACCATCTGGGAAGCAAAAAATAAAGAACTATTTAGCAGTTCCAAAGCATATGGTCTAAAAGTGGCCGATCATATATCGGAATGGATGGGCAAGGACAACTATGCACAAACGCGTACCATGCCGAAATTTACCGTTCGTACCGAAGATGAAACACGTTGGCAGCCAACACCTCCCGCCTATATGGAAGGTATTGAACCCCATTGGAGTGAGATACGGCCCTTTTTAATTGATTCGGCGGAACAATTTAAACCCATACCGCCCCCTCCTTTTTCAATGGAAAAAAAATCAAACTTCTACAAGGAGCTTCAAGAGGTTTATGATATAAGCAAAAAGATAGCGGCCGAAGGAGATGCATCTGAGGAAATAAAAATTGCCCAATTTTGGGATTGCAACCCTTATGTATCCGTTACCAGAGGGCATTTAATGTTCGCAACCAAAAAAATAACCCCGGGCGCACACTGGATCGGAATCGTTAAAATTGCTACCAGAAAAACGGGAAGCGATTTTGACAAAACACTGTATGCCTATACCAAAACGTCTATGGCGATTGCAGATGGCTTTATTAGCTGTTGGGATGAAAAATATCGCAGTAATTTAATTCGCCCGGAAACACTCATTAATCAACATATAGATGACAGTTGGAAACCCGTATTGCAAACGCCTCCTTTTCCAGAATATACCAGTGGACACAGTGTGGTTTCAGGGGCCGCCTCAATAGCCCTCACCGATGTTTTCGGCGAAGGTTTTGCGTTTGATGACGACACAGAAGTGCCATATGGTTTACCGGTAAGGAGTTTCACCTCTTTTGAACATGCTGCAGACGAAGCTGCCATCAGCAGAATGTATGGAGGTATTCATTATCGAGCCGCGGTAGAAGTTGGTGTAAAACAAGGTAGGGACCTCGGGGAATATATCATGAACAAAGTAAAGATGACACCAAGCGCATCAAACTAGAAATATGAGAAGAAAAATCGGTTTACTGGTCGCAATCTTGCTGATCGCTTCACTCTGCTGGTACCTGTTGATAAAGCCCTACGATTACTTGGTTCGTTTTGAAGTAAAAGCGCTCCCTGGCACCATCAATCAAACCGTTAAGTTATGGAATAACAGTTTGAACGGCAGCCGACTTGTAAGCCAGAAAAATTTAGGACATTTCACCTACGAAATGAATCATAATGATTCTATTTTTACCTATGAATGGGACATTGAGCAAATCAACGATTCCCTATCCAAAGTGCGGGTCTATGTAAGCAATCCGGCTAACAGCATTCAAAACAAATTAACGATTCCGTTTTCCGACACGCCATTTAAACTTCGAAGTGACCAAACTCTGAAAACGACCTTAAAGACACTTCACGAACATTTGAAGCGTATTAAAGTTTCAATAGTGGGCGAATCGGAAATCCCGGACACCTACTGTCTTTGCGTACCAATGAAAGACACGCAACGGAACAAAGCTGATGGTATGATGAAGAACTATTCTTTTTTGAGCAGTATGGTCTTAAAAAATAATTTGAAGTTCAACGGAAGTCCGTTTGTTGAAATCACCGATTGGCAAATAGAAAAAGATAGTATTCATTTTAATTTTTGCAACCCAATAATTAAAACCGATAGCTTGCCTGATATTGCAGACGTTTTTTACAAACAAATTAAAGGGCGTAAGGCGCTGAAGGCTATTTACAACGGAAATTACATCACCTCTGATCGCGCTTGGTATGCACTTTTAAACTACGCCGATAAAAACGGAATCGACGTTGAGAACAAACCATTCGAAATTTTTAACAGCAATCCTAGTACGGGAGCGGGTGAACTCAATTGGGAAGCCGAAATATACATGCCGATAAAATAAAACGATGAAGCGCTATTTCTTCATATTAATCTGCTGCTTTCTCTTAACAAGCTGTGCCAACTACGGGCAACTGACCTACCTGACCAAGCTTCCGAAAAAACTGGATGAGAATTCGGGGATTGTTCAAATGAAAGATTCAACAGCTTGGTTTATTCAAGATGGTGGCAATTCGGACAAGCTTTACAAGGTTGGTTTCAGTGGAAAATTATTAAGGGAACTTCAGGTAAAAAATGGTAAAAACATAGATTGGGAAGACTTGGCTTCTGACCCCAACGGAAATGTATATATTGGTGATTTCGGGAACAATGAAAGTGATCGAAAAGACCTTGTCATCTATAAAGTGCCCAATCCTGAAGTTGAAAAAGGCGAAAAAATAGATGCGAAAAAAATAAAATTCAACTATCCTGACCAAAAGAAATTTCCTCCAAAGAACAAAAAACAACAGTTCGATTGCGAAGCAATGTTCTATTACGATGGGCATTTGTACCTCATCACCAAAAACCGGACCCATCCCTTTACGGGCAAGGCAAGAATCTATAGCGTACCGGCAAAAAAAGGAAAACACCAAGCACGTTTGGTAGGAACTTTTGCAACTTGCAAAGACGAAACAAGTTGTAGGGTTACCGCGGCCACCATTTCGGATGATGGAAAAACCATCGTTTTGTTGGGGAATGGAAAATTGTGGATTTACTCCGATTTTAAAGGTGAAAACTTTACAAATGGGGTAGTTGAGGAAATTGACTTAGGTATTCGCACTCAGTTAGAATCAGTATGCTTTACGAACGCTCATACCCTATTGCTATCGGACGAACGCAGCAATAAAGAAGGTGGTAATCTCTACACCTTCCAACTACCCAAGTAATGGGCACTTGCCAATTTGCACTAAATTTTAAAGCGCAGTGCCGCCCTCAGGGATATTCCCTTGCTATCATCTAGCAACAGTATATTGTCTTTATCCGAATCTCGAAATTGAACTCTTCGATTCAGCATATAGGACGTACGAACGAAAACCTCTAAGTGCTCCGATAAATGATATTCATACTGAAGGCTTCCAAGGATAAGCGACATATTGATACTTTCTGCGATCTCTTGCGTATCTAGTAGAAGTCCGTTTTGAATATTGGCCGTAAAGCCGTCCAGTTCCACACTTGCCTTTAGTCGATGCTTTTCGGATAAATGATACTGCAGATTTGTTTTAGGTACTCCAAGATTATAAGACCATTTGGGGTGGAACTTTCGATAATAACTAAGAAAAGGCAGCGGGTAGGGAAAACCCCGGTTCCCCGAATAGGACAAGCCAACAATGAGCCTATAGGGTCTTGCAAGGGAAGCATCATCTCTCCTATCTTGAAGAAATACCAAATCACCGGATAGTACGGCATCGTCAAAACCTAATTTTTTAGCTGAAAGATTTGAGCTAAACCCTGGGCGTACCCTAGCACCAAAGCGCCATTGCTCATTAAGTTTGCAGGTAAAACCAATCGTAAAATCAAAAATCTGAAAACCATCAATCTCTTGTTTATCAAATGGCCTTTCCCCATCTCCAAATACCAGGTTTATATTACTATAGTCTATTCCAAGAAAAAGGTAGCTTCCTTTTCCATTTAGTTTTACCGGATAGTTGATAAGACCACGGGTTCTGACAAATTCAAAATCGGAAGATACCGCTGGGAGTATTGTATAGTCTATCCGCGCCAAATCCGAAAGTTGTCCATTCATTGATTTCGGCATCCATAGAAGAACAAAGAAAGATAGAAGTATAGGGCTTTTCCAATAGCTCATAAAGTAGCAACGATCATAAGTGAAAATTAGTCTTTTAAAGCTTAATAACATCCAGAGGAACATCTAAGAGAAAGTCAATAGAAAGGTTTTCTTCATGCTAAAACCCAAAACCAATTCCAAAAGTAAATCGTATGCCATCATCACTGGCGAAAAAGGCCGTTCGAATAGAAGCTACATTGGCCGCATTTAAAAAGACGCCGCCGCCATACGAAGTATGCCATTGATCGGAGTCCTCATTTGGCTGCCATACCCTTCCATAATCAAAGCCTCCATAAAGGCCGATTGCCGTTGGTAGTATTCCCGTATTCAAGCGTCCTATATTATAGCGTATATCAGTATTTTGATAGTACGCTTTTTTTCCGGTAAATCGTTGATTTCGAAAACCTCGAAGACCATCTATCCCGCCAATACTGGCCGCTTGGTAAAACTCGTATCCATCGCCGATCGTAAAGTGGGCCTTCAACTTTGTAGCAAAAACCAAGCGCCCGTTCGGAACCAATTTATGATCAACTGAAAGGGAGGGAACAATGTACCCAAAAGTTCTCCCTCCGATATCGAGATTGCTCGTATATCCTACATTTAACGAGCTGGCCATCCCCATCGTCGGGAACGCAATATTGTCGCGGTTCTCATAGGTATAGGTAGCGTCAGCACCAATAAAATTATTGCTTGTCTCCGCTCCGTTCTCTTGGTAGAAAGTGTTAATGAACCTATCTTCGGTTTCTTCTACTTCTATTGCTTCATAGGAAACCCCCACTCTTAGTTTTGACCCTAGATCTCCGCGCCACACAAAAGCCGGGGAAAAAGAGAGCGTTTGTAACTTTACCCGGTTATAGTCAAGCTCCAAATCATCATCCAGATTTACGGTTTCGTTCCCAAAGTCAAAAAAGTTAATCGAGAAGTTTGGACTCGTAAACTTTGCTGCCAATTCCAGGTTCGTATTTCCCCAGAAATTGGCAAACTCCCCTTTGTAACCAAATTCGAAACCAGTTGTTGCA
>CALIIC010000103.1 GCA_938020445.1 uncultured Flavobacteriaceae bacterium
ATTTTTATAAAAATATCCCATAAACGCAGGTCTTTTCATTTTTTCAAAAGTCTCTTTCTTCATTGTATGATCGATCATTGCCTGCAAATGGGTAAGGCCTTCTATTCGGTATTTTGTGGTCCAGTAGCGTTTCTTTAAAGCGCTGGCCTCAAATTCATGGTAGTCACTCCCTTTTACCAACCGCGCCAGTTGCAATCCCCAAGGTCCGGCCAACAAAGATGCTTTCTCATCAAAAATCGCAACATTGGGCGAATATAGTACGAGACCTGCAATATCAGGGTCATCACCTACTAAATGTAAGGCCAAGGTACCCCCGGTAGACGTTGCCATTATAAGCACTTTATCCCCTAACTGTTTTGCAATGGCAATTGCCTCTTTCGCCGAGTCGATTACCGCATCAGCGGTGAGATCCAACATCGCCTCCTCTTCGTTTAACCCATGCCCTGCCAGTCTTGGTAAATATAGATTACAGCCATACCGTTTAGCCATTTCCAAATGCAAAGGGTCTCCTTCTTTCACACTAGCAGACCACCCATGTAAATACACCATACTGTATTCCGTTTTTCTTGGGATACTATCGAACCAAACAATGCGCGATTCGTTGTCTGGCTTTACCAAGGTATTGACCGCTTCCCTTTTCTGGACCATCTGTTCAAGCTCCCCGAGATCCGTTGGTACTTCAGGAAGGGTAACATCCATATTTGGCGCATCGACCTTTGGTCCTAGGAAATACCCAATAATCAAAAAGGTCAATAAGACGAAAAGGCCTTTCAAAATTTTAAATAGTATTCTCAAAATAATATAGATTACCGGTTAAATTGTTTCACTCACAAAATCGTTTTAAGGTAAGAAACATTTTGCATTCATCAACTTATAAAACTTCAACGCTTAAATCCTCTAGAGAACAACTATCTTTATAACGCATGAAGAGAAAACTTTTAAAACTACTTTTAATCATTCTTATCATCCCATTACTTTTGTTGTTGGTATGTAACTATACCATTGACAATGCTGCGGAAGGAAAAACATTCAGTACAAGTGAAACGATTCCCAAAAACAGGGTCGGACTGGTTTTGGGGACCTCAAAAAAACTGACCAATGGCAGACCAAACCTATACTACAGTTATCGAATCGATGCCACGTTAGCACTCTTTAAAGCTGGTAAAATAGACTTTGTATTGGTAAGTGGCGACAATGGCACCGTTTATTACAATGAACCGACTACCATGCAGAAAGACCTTATTAAGGGAGGCATTCCCACGGAAAAAATCTTTTTGGACTATGCCGGTTTCCGCACACTGGATTCTATGGTACGGGCCAAGGAGGTGTTCGGTTTGGATACCATTACGATCATATCACAAAAGTTCCATAATGAACGTGCCATTTACATTGCCGAAAAAAAGGGACTGAAGGCAATTGGTTTCAATGCGAAGGATATTTCTGCGAAACACGGCTTTAAGGTACAGCTACGAGAATACTTTGCGCGTGTAAAAGTGTTTATTGATCTTATGTTCAATACCCAACCCAAGTTTTTCGGGGATACGATCGAAATCAAATGATGTTGCCGACGCTCTGAACAAAACGACCACTCGACAAAGCAAAATTTCTTAATTTAGAAAACCCAACCAACCCATATGTCGAAACTTAAAATATTCATTAAAAACCTTGGCCCCGGATTGCTTTTCGCAAGTATGGCCATAGGCACTTCGCATTTGGTCTTATCTACCAAGGCCGGTGCACAATATGGATGGGTCATGGTCATCCCGATTATTTTGGCCAATATATTCAAATATCCATTTTTCGAATTTGGTGTTCGGTACACACATCTTACCGACAAAACCTTGATCGAGGGGTACCTAAATCGTGGCAAAGGCTACTTGTGGTTTTATGCAGGTATTACGCTGGTAACCACCTTTACCATACTCGCCGCACTCTACACGGTTACTGCCGGACTTTTCATAAACTTGTTCAAAATTGATTCGTTTTCAATTGCTCAAGTCGCTTTTGGCCTTTTCGTTTTGATAAGCGCCTTGTTGATCATTGGTCGGTATAAACTGCTTGAAACTTCCCTTAAAATTGTGGTTTCCATTTTATTTGTTGCGCTTATTATTACTACTACTTTGGTCGTATATAAAGGGCAGGTTTCTGTTGTTGACGATTTTGTACCCCCGGCCATTTTTAATGAGGCGGGTATTTTATTCTTGATAGGCCTTATGGGATGGATGCCAACCACCGTAGAAGCCTCTAGTTGGGTAAGCCTCTGGAGTATTGAAAAATGGCGTAGCACAAAACAAAAGCCGTCATTGGCACAATCACTTCAAGAATTTAATACCGGGTATTTTTTAACCGCGATTTTAGCTGTTTTCTTTTTATTGATCGGATGGTTTACGCTCTATGGCACCAACACCGAGCTTAGTGGGAATGCGGTAACTTTTGCCGATCAAGTGGTAACCTTGTTTACAACACATATCGGTTCCTGGGCGTACGTATTCATAGCGGTTTCCGCATTTGCCACAATGTTCAGCACTTGCATGACGGCCCATGACGCAGTTGCCCGGGTAAGTCTTGACACAATTGATTTGTTAGCCCCTAAAATAAAGCTTAGCGGTTCAAAAGGCCCTTTTGCCCTGGCCATCATCGTTCTTGCCTTGATCAACTTTATCGTCATCGCCACATTCGCGGCAAATATGGGATTTCTCGTCGCTTTGGCCACTTTTGTCTCTTTCGTGGTAGCCCCCATCATTGGTTACATGAATTTGAAGAATGTGATGAGTGCCGATCTTCCAAGGGAGCACCGCCCCAAGAAATGGCTACAATGGCTTACCTATGCAGGAATTTTATTCCTCTCATTATTTTCCCTACTTTACTTTTGGATGATTGTTTTTTAAGATCGAAACACCTTAACATTTATTGATTCAAGTCTTCGTAGTTAAGCACAATAAATTGCGTCCTGGCATTTTGATTGTGTAGAAAGTCCAAGCAATACACACCGTTTTTACAGCTATTCAATATGCGTTCTTCCCCATAGCCAATTACCGAAGAAATATTCTCTGAAGGAACTCCATTTTTCAAAAGATAGCTTCTAATACCGTTGGCCCTTGTTTGCGAAATGCGCTTGTTTGAACTGGTGCTACCCCGGCTATCGGTATGGTTTTCTATACGAAGTCGTATTTGAGGAAATTGCTGAACGGCAGCCACAACCTTACTCAACTGGGCGGTAATCACCGCATCGATATTCGACTTGCCTCTTTCAAAAACAAAGTCATCTAACCGCAGTACCGTTTGCCCTTCTTTTTCTTCCACAACATCGCTTACAGCAGCTATTTCAATATGTAATGGACTCTTTTGTACGGTCTCTAAGGCTTCTCCCTTATAGAATGACGAAAACATAGAATGTCTAGACTTATATACGCGCAAGGTCACCTCATCTCGCCATGGCACTTCCAATTGATAGGTCCCATCTGTCTTGGTAAATATTTCCTTGATAATGGCATCCTCTTTATCATATAGCTGTACCGAAGCCCCGGCAATACCTTCTCCCGATTTCGGGTTTGTGATTTGACCTTTAAAAAGAAGGGTCTTTAAGCCTGGTGTCCGAGCAATGGTAAAACCATAAATATCGTCGTTTCCGATACCTCCTTTTCTGTTGGAAGAAAAGTACCCCATATATCCTAGGTCTTTGTCATTTTTAACGATAAATCCGAAGTCATCTGCCTTGGAATTGATTCCCTCACCCAAGTTCACCGGTGTACTGTAACTATCATCCAATTGTAAATTGGCCTTATACACATCCATTCCGCCTTTGCCATAGAATATATCGGAAGAAAAGTATAAACTATTCTCATGAAAGAAAGGCGCAATCTCATTTCCAGGGGTATTGATTCTAGGTCCTAAATTAATAGGTTCAGACATCACTTGCATATTGTTGGTATGTACATAGTAAAGATCTGTACCACCATAGCCATCCGGGAAGTTGGCCGCAAAGTAAAGTTTATCAGAACCCGAATCATAGTAGGGATAATAAAAAGATGTACTCAAATCTTTTAAAACAAAACGAGCGGTACCATTTTGGGGAATCAACCCTATTGCGAGACTGTTTTTTCCCTTATCATCAAAGGTGAGTTCCCCATCTTCTTCATTTGATAAAATATAAAAAAGCGTGCGTTGTTCACTTGAATAGAAAGGGGTTGCCTTGTGATAAGAAGATTTTGGAATTCCGTCGAAAGTATTCGGATTGTAGACCTTACCGCTATTGCCAATTCTTCCAATATAAATATCCATATATGACTCCCCCGAGGGGCCGTACACCTTTTTTGATTTTGCCTTTCGACTGCTACTGAACAGCAGCTTATCCTTATAAAAAGAAGGGGCAAAATCTGACTGCGGACTATTGATAGGAAGCGTAATGACCTTAAAATTGGCATCATCTGTCGTAGGTGCTTCCAACAATTCATAATTGAAATTCGCATTTTCCATTAATTCGCTCGATAGCGAAGCACCTTTTGATTTTAGAAAAGCTTTTACCCGCTCAGGTTCAGAGGTTTTGGCAAGGCTCTGAAGCATATTATTGAAGCGGTTGTTCGACATGATAGTGTCTTTTCTATATACCTCCAAATACAATTTTGACGCGTTGGTATAATCGCTGGTCTTGAAGTAAGAATCGGCAAGGTTCAGAAATTGGTAATTGGATAAGGGAATCCCTTTTTGCATGTCTTTTTGATATGCTTTGATGGCCTCCCTGTAAGCGTAACCATAGAAATACTTGTCTGCGTTCGTCTTGATATCCTGTGCCAGGGAAGCAAAGGAGACGGCTAAAAATAACACTATGAAAATTCGTGTGCGCATATCGGTTGCTTGTTAGAAAAATCTTGGTGTATCGATTTGTTTTGGTTTTCCTTTCACATTGGTTTTTCCGCTCCTGCTTGAACCTGTACCTTTTCTTCCCAAATAAAATTTCAGGACAAATTCTGGAGTTCCGCTATTGTATTCTCCAAGACCATTGGTATTATAATCATATGAAACACCAAAAAATAATGGGTCGGAGATATGAAAACCAGCGAGCCCACTAACCGCATTCCCCACGCGATATGAGGCACCCACCACAAATCGTTCGCTAAACAGAAAGTTGGCAGAAATATTAAAATTGATGGGAGCACCCGCAATATAATTTGCTAAAAACGCGGGCTTGAACTTCGTGTTATCAGAAAGTTCAAAAACATACCCGCCTATCATATTCAATTGAATTTTATCTTCGACTACCGTAGCTACTTCATCATTATATATCCCATCTGTTAGGAAATTGGGTACGGATAGCCCCAAATACCAATTTTCTTGGTACATGAACATACCTGCTCCAACGGTCAAATAGAAATTGTTGATTTCTTCTCGATCCAATATCGGTTCACCAGGATTCTCGAAGCTCCCTTTTGAAAAATCAACATCGAGCAACGATCCGCCAACATCCATCCCAAAAGAGAGCTTTGTATCATCGGATAAATTAAACTGGTAACTGTACGCCAAATCGATATAGGTCTGGCTTACCGGTCCCAACTGATCATTAATGGCATTGATTCCCAAACCGTGCTTTTCGTTTGAAAGAGGAATGTTTGCTCCCAATCGTATGGTTCTCGGGGCCCCAGGAATGCTCAACCATTGCGCACGATACATTGTTGAAATTTCAGGGGTTTCCGTCGTGCCCACGTAGGCGGGATTAAATCCCCCGATATTATACATATACTGGGTATATTGTGGCTCTTTCTGACCAAAGCAAAAGCCCGTCAATACAATTGCAAATAGGATGCAGAGCTGATGTTTAAAATTCTTTATTGTATGAACCATTGACCGTATTATCTTATCAGCTGTATCCAGCCTTTTTGGATTTGAGCGCTTTCCTCACCACTAATCAATACATTTAGCACATAGTAATAGGTACCATCAGGCACTTCTTTCCCTTCCCAAGTACCATCCCAAATCTCTTCGTCTTCCTTGTTTTGGGCAGTGAATACACTGTGCCCATATCTATTAAATATCTCGATGGAATATATTAGACCGACTCGCGTATTCGTACTAAAATCAATTTTATTTATTTTAAGCACATCGTTCACCCCGTCACCATTTGGTGAAAATTGATTGTAGATGATTCCGATATCGATCGGGTTTCTTTCCCCAATATTTACCGTTGCAGAGGAAGTACTGTCGGCATCATCTGCAATACTCTCTGCCGGCGAAGAAGAAATTACTGTTGCCGTATTAACAATGGTACCTGGATCGCTACATAAAAAGGTAAGAATCAGTTTTTTCTCTTCACCTACCAATAGACTTGTTGCAATTGTCCAAATTCCGGAATCGGCTTCAAATAAAGTACCTTCATCCGCTTCTGAATTTGTCAAATCAAATTGGATACCAGCAGTATTCGTCAAAACATCGGCCACCCGTATATTCGCAACTTCATTTGTTACCGATTTATTAGTCACCGTAATCACAAACTCGACCTCCTGCCCAACAAGTGGATTTGCCTCTTTTCCTGTATTGGCTCCTTTTATACGTACCAGTTTTTCAAGAACTATATTTATTCCCTCGGGCCTTTCAATATTTAATTCTATGGTAGCACTATTGTTGGCCGAATTTCCATCCAAGGGAACAGACTCCAATAATTCGGCCGTATTGGAATAGGAGTTCCCTTCAACAATAGTGACCGTAATTTCCAAAATTGCCGCCTCTAACGGCAGTATTTCAAAAATCTCCCATTGCCCAAGATCCTGGTCGTAGCTGCCCAAAGATGCTATATGCGACACATACTCAAAACCACTCTCCAATAGTTCCCCTATTTTGGTACCTCTAACTTTTATATCAGATAAATTGGTCGCGGTAATCTTAAAGGTAACCGTATCACCTAAAGTTGCATCCTCGTTATCGACTTCCTTTATAATTTCCAAATCGATTTCTGCATCGCAGTTTTCATTTTCCGGATCAGGATCACATGCATTGTTGGGATCTGTACCGTTGGCTATTTCCTCGCCATCTATGATACCATCTTCATCGGTATCACATAAACTACTATTATTATTAGGAATACAGGGGTTCGTATTATCCGGATCTAGTTGATCAACCACCCCATCACTGTCGGTATCGGCCAAATTAGAATCAAGGGCATCGATGATCCCATCGCCATCCTCATCAAGTGGATTGTCTAAATCGGGGCCCACTTCATCTCCGTCATTGATTCCATCCCCATCGGTATCTGGATCATTGGGGTCTGTGCCCAAGGCCGCTTCCGGCCCATCAAAAAGGCCATCCCCGTCGGTATCTACGTCACAATCATTGACCGATATCGTAACACTTACGGATTCGTTCACACAGGGGCTTTGGGCACCTGTAGTGGTATACGTAAATTCATAATTGCCATCAGCACGGCCTTCAAAATTAACCAAGTTGCCAGAGAGTATAATAAGGTTTCCCGACGGATCCCCTGTAACCGTCCAAACACCCTCATCTTCCCCACTCAAGCGATCATCTAAATCAATGATAGAAATACCATTCGTTGGTACACTACAGGCAGAGGCATTGGTACCAATACCTGCCGAGGGTTGTGGTTGTACCGTGGCCGTTACAGGAATTCGTGGTGTGGTCGCACAGCCATTTTCGGTCGCTTCTACATAAAAGATGGTCGTTTGGGAAAGGTTCACCGTAAAATTGGCTCCGGTGCCCGCCAATGTTCCTCCGGTTAAATCGGTATACCAATTGTATGTTGGGTTTCCGGTAGCCGTAACACTCAATGTCAAAGGTCCCGTTCCACAACGTTCATCGCCCACTATATTGGTAATAGAAGGAGTCGTATTTTGTGTTAATTGTACTTGCAAAGCCGGACTGGCACAGGCATTTGTAGCATCCCAAAAGAAGCCAAAATAAGTACCGGCCAAGGGCGCGTCAATTTGGGTATCATTTAAATGCGCATTCACATTGGTCAATGTAGAGGAAGTACTCCATGTAAGCGTAGTACCCGCGGGAGGCGTAGTATTGGTATAATCGTTCAAACTTACATCTATCGCATCACAAAAAACCGTTGGTACATCTGGTAAAAGGTCAGGGGCGGCATTCCCGGCAATACAGGGATCGCAGTTAGACACCGGCACAGTTACTTGTATGGATTGTTGCGGACATGGCAGAGCTGAAAGCGTATAGCTAAAAACATAGTTGCCCGCCGGGCGATTGTTAAAATCAACGCCTCCATTGGCACTTGGAGTGACGGTCGCACCAGGACCCGAAACATAGGCCCATACTCCCCCCAAGGTACTTCCTGATAAGGTGTCATCGAGGTCTAGGGTCGTGGTACCTCCAAAATCTGTGGTATTACAGCTAAAGACACCGCTGTTTACGGTTCCGATATTTGGGCTATCTGCAAAGGTAACTTCCACCCCGGCCGACGCGGGACTAAAGCAGGCACCCGCTGCTGAATAGTAAACGGCATAATAGGTATTTGAAGTACTTACCGTACTATTCGTCAATAAATCGCCCACCACTGCAGGCGCAGCATTGAGGCTCCAACGCAAAGTAGTACTGGCGGGTGGACTCTCATCTACAAAGTCATCCAAATCGATGCTTGCTACATCGCAAAAATCCGAAGGGTCGCCATTCAACTCCGGCGCATCACTACCAGCGGCACAATCATTATCGGCAATCACAACCTCACCGGTAGCCGGTGTTCCTATACTGAACAATCCACTACTAGGAGTGGCCAAATTCAGTACAACGGTTTCATCTGTTTCCGAAAGGGCATCATCAATCGGAACTATCCTTAACGAACGCGCCAAAATAGGGGTTGCATTTCCCGAAGGAAAGGTAAAAATAGCCTGGCCAGCTGTTGTATAATCCGCTGCACCTCCACCCAAAGTGGCAGAACCTGTAAGCGTATAGGCCACGGTTACTGTTGACCCCGTAGCGTTCTCCTTATCCAAACGCACAACGAACCTGCCTTCATTGGAAGCTTCTTCTGCCGCATTCGCATCGGTTACATCTACGATGATGGTACCCACGTCATTATCCGTAATGGTTGCATCGCCCTCGCTATTAAGCGGATCTACACTATATCCAACTCCTGTCAACAAACGTATCGTTAGTGTTTCCGTTAATTCCACTAGGTCGTCATCCGCTATTTCAACTACAATATCCGCTATAGCGGCCCCGCCAAATGGAAGTTCAACCGTTCCGGACAGTAAAGGATAGTCATCACCGTTAGTAGTGGTTCCGTCTATTTCATAGTTTACAATACGTGAAGAAAGTGTAAAAGGAGTAGCACTTTTGGTCACCCTAAAAACAATGTCGTCTTGAGCCCCTGTGCTTATTACCTCAGCACCTGTAGGATCTGGCACAGAAAGTGACATAACCTGTGCCCTTATGGAAGTGCCGGCAAAAATAACCAACAAAAACAGGCATATTTTAAATATAGAGTGGTTTTTCTCGGTAGAAAAACCAGTTTTTCTTTTCAATTCCATTGCTGTTCTATTGAACTATCATGAATTCAACATCTAAGCCTAG
>CALIIC010000104.1 GCA_938020445.1 uncultured Flavobacteriaceae bacterium
CAAAATACAGGTTCTGGAACTATGGAGATACTAGGTTTTTTAGGAATGGAAACTTTGGAGCTACGAAATGAGGGCAGTGGTACAATTGCCGCGAATGGTTCAGGGAGTACGCTGATAATACAAAATACCGGGTCTGGGACCTTTAAAGGCTATGGTTTTCGTGTGAATAACTGCATGGTTACCAATAGCGGTTCTGGCAATTGTGAAATTCTCTGTACGGATCAGCTGGGCGGAACGAATACCGGTAGCGGTACCATTTTCTACAAGGGAACGCCAATTGTTACAGTAACAAATACCGGCTCCGGGCAAGTAATCGATGCTGATTGACCACAAAACGATTGATACCCGAAAATGAGATGTACTAGTGATGCAACTTCTATTCAAAAAACGTGTCTCTTAGAGTAGAAAACGATTCCACCATTCAAATGAAAAAACCTACTTTTAAATCATCAATCAAGAACGGCATGACTGGTTATCAAAAAATCACCTTCTTTTTCGCTTTTGCTATTTTAGGTGTTACTGCGTCTTTTGGCCAGACGCTCACACAAACTGTAAAAGGCAAGGTCCTTGATGCAGAGACCGGTGGTCCTTTATTAGGGGCCAATATCATTCTTTTGCAAGCAGCGCCTCCAAAGGGAGCCATCACTGATGAGAATGGTTATTTTCGGTTAGAAGGTGTTCCCGTGGGCCGGGCTTCTTTTCAATTTACCTTCTTGGGATACGAAGACTTTGTAATTTCCGAAATTTTGATCGGCTCGGCAAAAGAGGTAGAATTAACAATTTACCTTACCGAAGCATTGAATCAGCTCGATGAGGTGGTCTTGGTAGCGCCAACGGATAATATCAACCCAAACAACAAACTTGCTACAGTCAGCGCCCGTTCGTTCAGTGTAGAGGAAACCAAGCGATTTCCTGCCAGTGTGAGCGACCCTGGGCGTATGGCATTGTCTTTTGCAGGAGTGACCAATAGCGACGATACTAGTAACGAGATCATTATTCGCGGAAATGCCCCCAATCAGTTGCTATGGCGCATCGAGGGCATAGAAGTGCCGGAACCCAATCATTTTTCCGAAGAAGGATATTCTCCTGGGAATGTGAGTTTGATCAGTAGTAATTTATTGGGCAAGTCCGATTTTTTCACAGGAGCATTTCCAGCTACCTATGGCAATGCCCTTTCGGGAGTCTTTGATATCAATCTTAGAAATGGGAACAACGAAAAAGGAGAGTATGCTTTTCAATTTGGGGTGCTGGGAACAGACCTTACAGCTGAAGGCCCTTTTAGTAAGGATTATAAAGGATCTTATTTAATCAATTATCGCTATTCTACCATCGCCCTCCTAAATCAAATTGTAGATGTTACACCCGGTAGTACCCCTACGTATCAAGATGTATCCATCAAACTAAATTTACCGTTGGGAGATCGTACCAATCTATCCCTGTGGGGTATTGGTGGTATCAGTGACGAAGATGAAGATCCAGAGGTCGATGGTAATTTTAGCAGTGAAGAGGTATTTGAGTCTAAAACCTATATGACAGGACTCACCTTATCACACTTTTTCAAGAGCGGCAGCAAGTTAGAGGGCCGCTTATCGTATTCGGGTAATGCGAGCGATTTTATTTTTGAAGGGAGAAATACCGCGACGGGGACTACCTTTGGAGACAGTGATATTTTAAGAAATAGCGCATTTCGGATCAGCACCGATTATACCAAAAAGATAAATGCCAAAGCAACGATAAATGCGGGAGGTATTGTAAGTCTTTTAAACTATAATGTGCTTACAACGGCCTTTGAAAACAATCAACGGTTAGAGTTGGTCAATGAAGACGGCAAGGGCACCATGGGGCAGGCGTACGTGCAGGCAAAATACCGTTTTAGCACGAATTTTTCAACCACTTTCGGACTGCATGGCACCTACTTTTCTGTAAACAAAGATTTTGTTGTAGAACCGCGATTGGGGTTGGAATGGAAAGTAAACCCAAACCATACCCTTTCGGCAGGTTTGGGAGTGCACTCCAGGCGAATGCCGTTGAACCAGTACTTTATAAAGATTCCCGATGGGACTGGTTTTAGAACACCCAATACAGAACTAGATCTTATGCAGGCGATTCACTATATAATTGGGCATGATTGGCGGGTCATTAAGAATGGTCATATGAAAGTGGAGGCCTACTATCAAGACCTGAACAAGGTGGCTGTGGTCAGGGATCCGCGCTTTACGGCCTCTTACCTTAACGGTCGGTTTATCCCAGCTGAATTTACCGATAGCGGAGTGGGACGAAATTACGGGGTCGAGTTTACCTTCGAAAAGTTCTTTTCCCGTCAGTACTTTTTCCTGGCAACTGCTTCATTGTATGATACCCAATATAGGGCTGCCGATGGCAATTGGTACGACAGTGCCTACAATTACAACTATACCTTTAATTTGGTAGGAGGGAAGGAGTTTACCGTGGGTAAAAAACAGAACAATACCATTGGTGTAAATGCGAAGACGCTATTTAATGGAGGTAAACGGGCAACTCCACTTGATCAGGAGTTTTTTGATGATACAGGAGAAGTACGTATCAACCAGCAATTGCGAAATACCCTGGAGCTCGATTCGTATTTTCGTTTAGATGCGAGTATTTATTATAGGCTAAACCGGCCTAAGGCTGCTCATCGCATCTCATTAGATGTTCAGAATCTTACCAATCGGGCGAACGTAGACGACATTTTCTTCAATGACGCTGGGGAGTTGCAGACGAGTTTTCAATTGGAGCTGATCCCCTTTCTAAATTATAGAATTGAGTTTTAGGGGCATTTGGCCACCTACCAAATAGCCAAATCTCATTAAACTATTTTTTTGATAGCGCGTATATAGTTACGCTTATAAAAAAACCGCCAAGACGAAATAGTCGAGGCGGTTTTGAATTAGTTTGGTACTAACTTATCCTACAGTAACTCTTTTGAAGCCTGTTACCTGGGCATCTCCGTGAGATTCAACATATTTTGCAACGTTGATCTTTTCGTTTTTGATGAAGTTTTGATCTAACAGACACTGCTCTTGATCCAAGGTGGTATTATCAGAAACAAAACGATCCATTTTACCAGGAAGAATTTTATCCCAGATTTTCTCTGGTTTTCCTTCAGCGGCAAGCTCTGCTTTTGCGTCCGCTTCTGCTTTGGCAAGTACTTCATCAGATAACTGTGCCATAGAAATGTACTGCGGTACATTTTTAAGGGTTTTGCCTAGGCGACCCAATTCCACATTATCCTTTTCGATTGCTGCGATACGCGCTTCTGTTTCAGAGGCAACAAAGGCAGCATCAAAATCTTTGTAAGACAAAGTAGTGGCGCCCATCGAAGCTACTTGCATGGCAACGTCTTTTCCTAGCTCATCAGCGGTCGCAACCTTTGATGAAAACCCTACTATAGCAGCAATTTTATTAATGTGCACGTACGAACTCACGTAAGGCGCTTCAACTTTTTCAAAGGCAGTGATTTCCAATTTCTCACCTATGACCCCTGTTTGCTCGATTAACTTCTCGGCAACGGTCATTCCACCAAAATCAGCTTCCAATAACGCATCTTTGCTATCTTGGTTCAATGCAATGGCGGCAATGTCATTTGCCAAGGCAACAAAATTTTCGTTCTTTCCAACGAAATCGGTTTCACATCCTAATACAATTGCGACTCCAACAGTACTGTCATCGTTTACTTTAGCAATTGCGGCACCTTCTGAAGAGTCTCTATCGGCTCTTTTGGCCGCTACTTTCTGACCTTTCTTACGAAGTACCTCAATGGCTTTGTCAAAATCCCCCTCGGCTTCTACCAAGGCATTTTTACAATCCATCATACCGGCACCGGTGGCCTTTCTTAATTTATTTACTTCTGCGGCTGAGATTTTTGCCATATCTAAATTATTTATGATCGTTCCTACCCATGTAGGAAGTTATACAAATCAGTTATTATTTTTTGAACTTACTCTACGCCTCCTTTGACGTTGTCTTGCCATTCTTTCAATTCGTCCCATTTGCCGTCAGCAGCCAATTGTGCTTGCTTTGGCCAAGAAGTAGGGTCTAAGTGGGCCATTCTAGAACTGGCCTCCGTAAGGATTTCCTTGATTTTTTCCGAATCGGCCTTTGCCAATTTTGCAAAACTTTCAAGTCCGGCATTTACCAATGCTTCGGCAGCTTTTGGACCTACACCTTCCACTTTGGTAAGGTCGTCGGCTTTCGCTTTTTCCTCTTTTACAGGGGCTTCTTCCTTTTTCTCCTCTACAGCGGGAGCTTCGGCGACGGCGGCTACTTCCTCTACGACTTCAGGAGCTGGCGCTTCTTCCACTACTTTTTCAGCCACCGGTGCAGGAGCCTCTTCTTTCTTAGGGGCAGGAGCTGCTTCTTTTTTTGCTGCCGGAGCTGCGTCAGCGCCTTCCTTATCGGCTTGTTTTTCAGATTTTCTATCAGACAATCCTTCAGCAACCGCATCGGTTACCTGTTGCATGATGATCTCGATAGATTTGGAGGCGTCATCATTTGAAGGAATCAAATAATCGATTTCGCGAGGGTCGGAATTGGTGTCGACCATTGCAAAAATAGGAATGTTCAATTTCAAGGCTTCCTTCACGGCAATGTGCTCGCGCATGGTATCAACAACGAACAATGCACCTGGTAAACGTGTCATTTCAGAAATGGAACCTAAGTTCTTTTCCAATTTTGCACGCAAACGATCTACTTGTAAACGCTCTTTTTTAGAAAGTGTCAAAAAGGTACCATCTTTCTTCATTCGATCAATAGCGGCCATTTTTTTGACAGCCTTACGAATGGTTACAAAGTTGGTCAACATTCCACCGGGCCAGCGCTCGGTTATATAGGGCATGTTTACTTTTGCCACTTTTTCGGCAACGATGTCTTTTGCTTGCTTTTTGGTAGCAACAAAAAGAATTTTTCTACCGGATGCAGCAATCTTTTTGAGTGCTTCATTCGCTTCGTCTAATTTTGCGACCGTTTTGTAAAGGTTGATGACGTGAATTCCATTACGCTCCATGTAGATATAGGGCGCCATGTTGGGATTCCACTTTCTTGTTAGGTGTCCGAAATGCACACCTGCTTCCAATAAATCTTTTACTTCGACTTTTTTAGCCATTTTTAATTTAGTTTACGTTCTTTTGAATTAGCAATGATCAAGTGGTACCAAAACAACTTTTATTTTGGAGCCTTCACCATTTAGATGCTAAACTAATTACCCGACCCTTTTTAGGACAGTCCTATATTGGTTAACACTTTTGGAGAAGTGTTCGGGATTTTTAAGTGTTTTCGCACAAGGGCAAAAACTTTCAATGAACTTATTAATGAATATAAAATAAGGTGCTTCTCTCGAAGCACCTGATAATTCTGTATTAACGCTTAGAGAACTGGAATTTCTTACGGGCTTTCTTCTGACCGAATTTCTTTCTTTCCACCATTCTCGGGTCACGTGTAAGCAATCCTTCGGGCTTCAAAGCAGTACGGTTTTCTTCGTCTAATTCGCACATTGCTCTGGACAACGCCAAACGAACCGCTTCCGCCTGTCCTGTGATACCACCTCCGTATACATTCACCTTTACATCAAAGTTATCTTCGTTGTCGGTCAATGCAAAAGGTTGCTTCACTTTATATTGAAGTGTTGCAGTCGGGAAATAATCGCTAAGATCTCTGTTATTTACTGTAATGGCACCTTTCCCTTCGGAAACATACACTCTTGCTACAGCGGTTTTTCTTCTACCGATTTTATGAATTATGTCCATTATTTAAAGTCTTTTAAATTGAATACGGTCGGCTTTTGTGCTTCTTGATTGTGCTCGGCACCAACATATACCTTTAGGTTTCTGAAAAGCTCGGCACCCAACTTGTTTTTGGGTAACATTCCTTTGATGGCACGTTCTACCACAGCTTCTGGCTTTTTAGCCAAAACCTCTCTTGCGGTAGCCGAACGTTGCCCTCCTGGAAACCCAGTATAGCGCAAGTACGTTTTTTCATCCCATTTATTACCACTCAAGTGTATCTTTTCGGCATTGATAACGATAACGTTATCACCGCAGTCAACATGTGGTGTGAAATCTGGTTTGTGTTTTCCGCGCAACAATTTGGCGACTTTCGAACCAAGACGTCCAAGTGTTTCTCCTTCAGCATCTACCAATAACCATTGTTTTTCAACAGTCTTTCGGTTGGCAGATATAGTCTTGTAGCTTAATGTATCCACTACTTTTATTTTAATGATTAAACATTCCAATCCCCATAAGAGGGGTGCAAATGTACAACTATTAAGTTGAAATACAAATGCTTATTTCTGAATATTTTCTAGTTTTTTATTCAGGCCCAAGTCCCGATTTACACTTTTACATTTGCGGGACTCCTTTTTACGGTTTCCTTTGTTAAAATAGTATTAAAGTTGCCCCGAACTGCAACAGGCGTTTTAATTTCACATCTTTTAGACCAAACCATCAATCAAATGCATCTCAAATTTCTATTATTGTTGAGTTGTTTTCACATGCTCGCCCCTTTTTTAAATGCTCAAGATACTACCAAGATAGTCCCTAAACGAACCTATGTGACAATGCCATTAGATAGGGCTACAGAAATTACCATAGATGGGCTTTTGAACGATTCCGCTTGGGAGGTTGTTGAATGGGCGGGAGATTTTACAGAATTCGAACCGGGAAATGGTACGCCGCCAAGTCAACGAACGGAGTTTAAAATAGCGTACGATCAAAAGCACTTGTATCTGGGAGTACGTTGTTTTGATTCGATACCTTCGAAGATAGAGAAGCGGCTTGCACGAAGGGATAATTTTTCGGGAGATTGGATCGAAATCAATATCGACAGTTACAATGATAAACGCACGGCATTTTCTTTTAATGTTTCGGCGGCAGGTGTAAAAGGGGATGAGTTTATATCCCAAAACGGAGATAATTGGGATGCCAGTTGGAACCCCATTTGGTATACCGCGACCAATATTGATGAAATCGGCTGGACCGCCGAGATGAAAATACCTTTTAGTCAATTAAAGTTCGGAAAACAAAATGAACAAATATGGGGGTTGCAAATCAACCGTCGGTTTTTTAGGGAGGAAGAACGTTCTTTATGGCAGGCAGTTCCGCAAGATACCCCAGGTTGGGTTAGTGAGTTTGGTATTTTAAGAGGATTGTTGAATATACAGCCTCAAAAGCAATTGGAAATACAGCCTTTTATTGTAAATCAGTTGGATACCTACGAAAAAGAACAAGGGAATCCTTTTAGAGATGGGAGTGATTTCGGTTTTAATGGGGGGCTCGATGCAAAGATCGGAATCACAAATGATTTAACACTCGACCTTACCGTAAATCCCGATTTTGGTCAGGTAGATGCAGATCCTGGTGCCATAGCCCTAGACGGTTTTCAAATATTCTTCGAAGAACGGCGCCCATTCTTTATCGAAAACAAGAATATTTTTGACTATGAATTCGCAGGTGGCAATGATAATCTTTTCTATAGTCGTCGCATAGGACGCAGTCCGCAGGGAGGTGTGAGTGCCGAAGATGATGAGTTTGTAGACCAACCTACCAATACGACGATACTCGGTGCGGCCAAGTTTTCTGGAAAAACAAAGAACGGATGGTCTTTGGGGCTTTTAGAAAGCGTTACGGGAAATATGTATGCAGAAATCGATTCGGATGGCCAGCGAAGGGAAGAGCTCGTGGAGCCTCTTACGAATTACTTGGTGGGAAGAGTTCAGAAAGATTTTAACGATCGCAATTCGTATATCGGAGGGATTTTTACGGCAACGAACCGAAAACTGGAAGCAAACCTCGATTTTTTAAGAAAATCGGCCTATTCCGGAGGGCTTGATTTTAAGCATAACTGGAAAGGACGAAATTACTATGTAGAAGGCAATGTGGTCGCAAGCCATGTAATGGGCAGTAAGGAGGCGATCACCGAAACCCAACAAAGTCTGACGCATTTGTTTCAAAGGGTAGATGCCAGCCATGTCGAAGTTGATGAAAATAGAACCTCCCTAACGGGTACTGGTGGTAGAATGGAAGTAGGAAAGGCTGGGGGAGGGAATTGGCGCTACAATGGAGGGGTTAATTGGAAATCCCCTGAGTTGGAACTGAATGATATCGGTTTTCTACGCCAGGCAGATAATATACGACAGTACGCAGAAATAAGTCGTTTGTTCTTGAAACCGACCAAACTGTACCGCCGCGCGAATATCGAACTCGAACAGTTTACTACCTACGATTTTGAAGGGAATTACAATAGGATCCAATATCGAATGGAAGGATTTATCAACTATAAAAATAACTGGTTTACCGAATTGGGAGCGGCCCACAAACCGCGAATTTTTTCGAATACCGTGCTGCGGGGAGGCCCAAGATGGCGTTGGGCAGATGAGAATTTTGCCTATTTGTTTTTTGGTTCAGATCGTCGTAAAAAATTCAATTTTACCGCGGGTTACGTAAATAGCCAGGCAAAACAGGATAATTTTTCACTGCTGCGTTATGTCTTGCGCTTTAGATACCAACCATTTGACGCTTTCAGTTTGTCAATCTCTTCAGAATATGAGGAAAATCCGAACAAGACCCAGTACGTGACAGAGACTTCTCTTGGTAATACGCCTCGTTATATAACCGCCAATATTGATCAGCGTACATTTAGCACAGCGATTCGGTTTAATTATAGCTTAAACCCCAATCTTTCTATTCAATACTATGGGGAGCCCTTTATTTCCCGTGGTACGTATACAGATTTTAACTATGTAAACGATGCTGCTGCCGAGGCGTTGGGCCAACGAGTAACGTGGTATAATTCAGATCAAATAACCAAAGAGCCCGATTCTGGGAGTTACCTCATCGATGAGAATACAGATGGTACGATCGATTATGAGATCGATGATCCAGATTTTGCCTTTGTACAGTTTCGTTCAAATCTTGTCTTACGGTGGGAATACATACCCGGTTCAGAAGTGTTTTTGGTTTGGTCTCAGGGTGTCAGTGGTTTAGGAGATGCTAGAGAATCGTTAGGGGCCAATTTAGACGGACAAATATTGAATCAAAAATTAGACAATACCTTTTTGATAAAAGCCACCTATCGTTTTATTCTTTAATGCAAGTCTTGCATGCGCTTTATTGTGCTATAGTAAGGGTTGAAAGTGAAATTACTTGAAATATTTACCCAATTTTCACGTTCTAAGAGGAAACCTCAAAACTATAGGTACCATGAAAAAGAATGTATTGCTACTTTTTGTTGCAACAAGTCTATTATTTGCATGTTCTAGTGACGATGATAGTCCCGATACCGACTCCAATCCTGAGAACGCCATTATAGGGGCTTGGGATGCGACCGAATTACAGGTCGATAACGATACAGCTTCCGACGACGCGAAGAACGGTCGCGATGCCCTTAACTTCTTAACGGCCAAAGATTGCTTTATAATTTCATTTGTTTTTAACACAGACGGATCCGCAGTTGCCGAGAATTCCGTTAATTATCTGGAAATTGGAGTTAATTCTGAAGGTACAGGCCTCGATATTCCATGCCCTGACCAGAAAGATACCGATAATAGCGTGTATACGATTGATGGAAATCAATTATCTATTGTTGACGCCCAAGGTATGACCATTACCACTACTGTTTCCATAGAAGGCGATACAATGACCGTCGATGCCAGTGATTTGGATATTCCTAATTTTAATGCCGCTGGAGCAAAGTTGGTTTTTAAGAAAAGATAATAATAAGTACAGTTTGTACTAAAAAGCCCCGTCGGTGATCCGATGGGGCTTTTTTGCTAAATAAATGACTGAAATCTGTTAGTAGAATCATGAAGCATGGTTTATCTTTATAAGGTAAGCTGCCAAGATGTTAAAACAAAATAATGCTAGATGGGTTTGGTTGAGTCTTTTGACGCTTATAACGTCCTGCACCGACCCTATCGAACCCGAATTCGAATTTCGTGAAGGTTTGGTTTTTGTTGAAGGTTTTGCCTCTACCGCTCCAGGGGCTTCTTTTGTAACGATCAATACGTCTGCCATAGAGTTTGGGGTGTATGTGGTTAATTTTTTGGAAGGTGCCTCGGTAAGTTTTGAAAATGCAAATTCGGGCGATATTGTTCCGTTGATTGAAGTTGACGAGGCATATGTACCTCCTCCCGATTTCAAAGTAGCTCCGGGCGAAGAATGGAAACTGACCATTACACTGCCCCAAGGGAAACGCTATGAATCTTTGATTGAGACGGTCTTAGAACCTGTTCCGATTTCAAATATAGAGGTGGTTTATGATTCAGAACTTGAATTTAGGGAAGTTTTTGGAGGAACTTTTGTTCCAGGGCACGAGGTGTTGGTTTCATTTGAAGACCCACCTGATATAGATAATTATTACTATTGGACCTACAGAACCTATGAAAATCTTGATTTTTGCGAGAAGTGTATCAATGCGATTTTTCGTGAAAGTGAATGCCAAAATTTGAGTAGTGGTTCGGCAGGAGCTCCATATTTCGATTATGCATGTGATAGCGAATGTTGGCGCATCCGGTTTCCTGAAAGTATCGCTATTTTTGATGATCGCTTTTCCAATGGGAAAAGTACATCAAACCTTTCTATAGGCAACCTTCTGCTATATACAAAGGAAGATATGGTCGTCGAAGTACAACAACTTTCACTAACACCCAAAGCCCATGAATATTACAAGGTGCTAAAGGGTATCATTGATAACAATAATGGCCTCAATGCCCCGCCCCCAGCGGCACTCGTTGGAAATATGTTCAACCCGGATAATAGTGAGGAATTTGTATTTGGCAGATTTACTGCTGCGGCCACAACTACTGCGTCACTTTTTATCGATAGGACTTTTATCGAAGAGGAAGCATTGGAAAGAAGAGACCCTATCAACTTTGAACCGACTTTGAATTCCCCATTTCCCCCACCGGCCACAACTGAAGTTCCCTGTTCGGAAACTAGGTATCGAACAGCCATAAGACCAGAACTGTGGATAGATCAGTAGCCTTCAAAATAATGAAGGCTTCTATGAACCCAAATGAGTAATAAATCTGGAGAGATTCTATGAGATTTTTAAAAGGAGCGATCTATTTTTTATTGCTATTAGTATGCACGTGTTGTACGGATCCAATAGCTCCGGAATTTGAACTTAAGGAAGGCTTGGTGTTCGTTGAGGGTTTCGTGTCAACAGCCTCGGGAGCATCTTTCGTTACAATCAACAGTTCCGCTATTGAATTCGGGCAGTATGTGGTGCAATTTGTAGAAGAAGCAATGGTCAGTTTCGAAAATGTACAGTCTGGGCGTTAATCATCAATCAATGAAAACACGATACTTCTTTTTTATTTTTATATTTTTTTCGGTTGTTGTTGACTTGCATGGCCAGGACATTCAATATACACTGTCTTTTGAGGTTTTGTCGGAAGAAACAGGTCTTCCGCTCGGTGACGCACAAATCAGTATTACCCCATGCGCTTGTGGTGGAGTTACCAACACTCAGGGGCGATTTTCAATAAACCTTCCCGAGAATACGTATAAGATTACGGTGTCGTTTATTGGCTTTAGGGATGATACCCGTTCCTTTGAATTGAATAAGAACACTATTTTGAGATTGGAGCTGAAAGAGGCGGAAGAGCAACTCTCAGAGGTCGTCGTGAGAGCGAAAAGAAGATTGGACATTGTCGAGACCCCGCAAATGGGAGCATTAAAACTAGATGCCAAAGATTTAAAAAAAATACCTGCTGCAATCGGCGAGTTTGACGTTTTAAGAGGTATGACACTAGTGGCAGGCGTTAACAACGCCGGGGAAGTAAGCAATGGACTCTCCGTGCGAGGGGGATCCTTGGATCAGAACCTGCTATTGTTTGACTATGCCCCCGTGTTCAACCCTACGCATCTATTTGGATTGTTTTCGGTATTTACGCCCGATATGATTTCATCTGTAGATTTGTACAGGGCGAATATTCCAGCGCGTTATGGTGGTAGAATTACTTCTGTGCTAGATGTTAAGGTCAAGAATCCCTATGTGGAAAAAACAAAACTTTCAGGGGGTATCGGGATTGTTTCCAGTCGACTTAAGCTTGAAACGCCTCTTATAAAGGACAAACTTATGTTGAGTGCTGGAGGGCGCGGTGGGTTTACGGGTTTTTTATTGCCTTTGCTTTCAGAACGTCTGAAGGATACCAAAGCGAATTTTTATGACGCAACAATGAAATTATTGTATCTGCCGACCGATAATGATCAGATTTCGCTTACAGGGTTTTATAGCAAGGATTTTTATCAGTTAGATCTCATATCTCAAATCGAAAACATCAATGCTCGAAACAATCAATACGATTTTCAAACACTGAACGGAACCCTTAATTGGACGCATACTTTTGATGATGAATCGAATCTTCGAAACATATTGGTCAGTAGTAATTATACGCCTAAGACAATTTTACCGGAAGTAGATAGCGACAATGAAATTACCTATGAGGCCGCCATTAACTACTTGAGTTTTATCTCGGAATATACCAAGACGATAAATGAAAAAGTAAATTACTACGGAGGATTTCAGGCAAATCAGTATAAAATAAAGCCAGGGTCCTTGGATCCGGGGTCGGGAAATAGTATTGTACCGGTAATTTTGGAGACCGAGACCAGTTATGAATTATCCGCTTATGCCAATTTGAATTGGAACCCTACAGCGCAATTGTCATTTTCGGGCGGGCTCCGATTCAATCACTTTGT
>CALIIC010000105.1 GCA_938020445.1 uncultured Flavobacteriaceae bacterium
GTTCGGATAGATCAACAAAGTGCTTGTTGGCAAGAAGGCCCTTAGCGCCGTAGCATTTGAACCACAGGAAGCCGCCTCGCCACCATCGGTGATGGTCCAACCAAAACTGTTGGTCAAAAGGTCCCTTCCGGCAAGACCTGCGCAATATTCGCTATCACCTCCGTCAAAGACAACATTCGCCTGTACACTTGGTAAACCGCTCCAACCAAGTAAGAGCGCGTCATAATTGTTTGTAGATAGCCCGGTGTTGGCGAACATTTGTTCCATGTTTGTGACTTTGCTTACATCCCAGGCACCCAAGTTCTGATCAAAGGCATTGGCTCTTTGAAACATCGATTTCATGTTTTTTACCCTTCCCACATTCCATGCAGTAAGGCCTTGGTCAAAGACTGTGGCCCGGTTGAACATATGCGTCATACTAGTTACCCTACTTACATCCCAATTGCCAATGGGTTGATTGAATGAACTGGCCCTATTGAAGGTACGCGACATGTTACGAACAGCGCCAACATTCCAAGTACCAATGGCCTGATCAAAGCTTTCCGCTCGAAAGAACATTCTGTTCATGGTACGAACCTGAGCGGTATTCCAGGCGGTAATCGACCGGTTGAACTGTGTTGCCGTATTAAAAAGGGAACGCATCGTAGTCACATTGCCAACGTCCCAGCCTCCAATGGGTTGGTTGAATGTACTTGCACCTTTGAACAAGGACCTCATATTAGTGACGGTACTTACATCCCAAGCGGCAATACTTTGATTAAAACTACTGGCTCCTTCAAAGAGTGAGCGTACGGTCTGTACCCTGCTGGTGTCCCAGCTGTTCATGGCTGTATTTCCAACAAGCGAAGTACAGCCGAAAAACATTCCCTCCAAGGATGTTACTTGGGATAAATTTGGCGTATCCAAGGCGGTGACATCCATGTTGGAACACCCTTTGAAAGCGTTCTCCATGGATTCCCAGTCAATGGCGCCCCAGCTGTTCACTGAAAGTAGTTTTTCGGTATCTCCGGAGTTGTTAAAGAAGATTCTTGGAAAAACCCCGCTGATTGATATGGTATAGATTCCCTCTGCAACGTAAGTGTGGGTTATGGATCCGGAGACCCCGGTGTCTTGTTCGCCATCGCCCCAATCAATATTATAATTATAGGCACTTCCTGAAAATATGGGAATGGTTATTTGGTTATCCAAAGAGGCGCCCGCATTGTCCGTTTTCCATGTAGTAATGAAAGGTGCTATAGGACAATTAAGCCCTCCATCATTGATGATCCAAGCGTTCGTATCTATTATAGTTTGCCGGGCGGTTTCACTTACACAATATTGGCTGTTCCCGGCATCGAACAGTATGCTCGGTTGTAGGGAAAGATTGCTCCACCCCAATAGTAAAGCATCGTAGTTATTGGTTGAAAGTTGCACGTTGTTAAACATATCGGCCATGGTGGTTACCTCTTCAACGTCCCAACCTTCGAGGTTTTGATCAAAGGAAATGGCGTTGGAAAATAGGGCCGACATATTGCGCACCTTGCTAACATCCCAGGCACCAAGGTCCTGGTTGAAATCGGATGCCTCTCGAAACATATTGCTCATGCTAAGTACGTTGGAGACATCCCAATTGCCAATATCCTGATTAAAGGACCCTGAGGCGAACATGGCACCCATATCCCTTACCATGGAAACATCCCAACTCCCAATATCTTGATCAAAGGCATCGGCATTGTTGAACATGGCGACCATTCGGGTGACGTTCCCTACGTCCCAATTACCAATGTTTTGGTTGAAATTGCTAGCTACGGCGAACATGCTGCCCATGTCCGTTACATTTGCAACATCCCAGGCACCAATGTCTTGGTTGAAAGCGGTCGCCAGCTGAAACATGTTTTTCATATCGGTGACGTTCCCAACATTCCAGCTCCCGATATTTTGATCGAAGGCCGTAGCGCTGCGAAACATATAACTCATATTTTGTACTGCACCAACATTCCAATTACTCAAATCCTGATTGAATACAACAGCAGCAGAGAACATATTGTTCATGTCGATTACACGGCTAACGTCCCAATTGTTTAGGGGTTGATTGAAATTGGAAGCCCCTAGGAAAAGACCGGACATATCGGTAACATTGCCTACATTCCATGCATTTATATTTTGATTGAATGCGCTTGCCCCGCGGAACATGGATCCCATAGTCGTGACTGCACTCATATCCCAATTACCGATATCGCGATTAAAGGAGGTAGCTTCCCGAAACATGGCCCCAGTTCGGGTGAGCGAACTTACATTCCACGACCCGATCGGCTGATCAAAGGAACTTGCCCCAAAGAACATATTGCCCATATCGGTAACGGCGCTTACGTTCCATGCGCTGATATCTTGGTTAAAGAGGGAGCAGGTATTGAACATGCTCGCCATACTGGTAATGGTGCTTACATCCCATGTATTGAAAGCGGAAGTGCCAACAAGGGAACTACAGCCAAAGAACATCAAGTCGAGGTCATTGGTATTGGCGAAATTAGGAATATCGCTGGCCACGATGTCAAGGTTTGAGCAGCCATAAAAGGCCCGTTCCATGGATACCCAATTAAGATCGCCCCATTGCCCAACCGTCAATATTTTTTCACGATCTCCTTGGTTGTTGAAAAATATGCGGGGAAAATCTCCGGTGATAGATACGGTATAGGTGCCGGGAGTCGCATAGGTATGGGTCGCTGCCGTGGTAAGACCGCTATCGGTGGTGCCATCGCCCCAATCTACTGCATACTCATATGTAAATCCCTGTATAATAGGAATGGTAATTTGAGTGTCGGAAGAGGTTCCGGGATTGTCCGTTTTCCAAGTGGTCACGAAGGGAAGGGAAGGGCAATTGAGTCCGCCATCTGTGATGGTCCACCCGAAGGTGTCGATTAGGTTTTGCCGGTCGCTTATGGCTAGGCAGTACTGGCTGTTACCGGCGTCAAAAGGTACGTTTGACTGCAGGCTCCCCAGGGCGTTCCAACCACTTAGTAGTGCATCATAATTTTCGGTAGCGAGAGTAACATTGGCAAACATTTCGAACATGGTGGTAACAAGGCTAATATTCCAATCACCCAAGTCTTGATCAAAGGAAGTAGCATCTTTGAACATGCGTTGCATATTGGTTACTTTACCTACATCCCAATTCCCAATATCTTGATTGAAGGAAGTGGCTTCATTGAACATGAAGCGCATATCGTTTACGTTGGCAACGTCCCAAGTGCTTATGTCCTGGTTAAAGGCACTTGCACCATTGAACATGGAACCGGTACTTGTTACATTGGCGAGGTTCCAATTGCCAAGGTTTTGATTAAAATGAACAGCATCTGCAAAGGCGCTCTCCATGCTCGTAACATTGCTTACATCCCAATTTCCTATTGGGCGGTTAAAAAGGTCTGCACGCCGAAACAAAAGATCCATATTGGTAACGCCGCTTACATCCCAATTCCCAATGTCCTGGTTAAAGGCATCAGCATTATTGAACATGGTGTCCATGGTACGTACTGAGCTTACGTTCCAACCTCCTATGTCCTGATTAAATGCAAAAGCATCAGAAAACATACCTCTCATAGTGGTTACATTCGCCACATCCCAACTACCGATGGGTTGGTTAAAAGCCCATGCGCTGTTGAAGGTAGATTCCATATTGGTAACCGCGCTCACGTCCCACCCGGAAATATCTTGATTGAACGCCCTTGCTTGAAAAAAGAGCAACTTCATATTGGTTACGTTGCTCACATTCCACGCACCAATATCCTGATTAAACATAGAACATGAACGGAATAGGTTTTCCATATTTTGTACGCTTCCCATATTCCAACTGCCAAAGGCGGTATTGCCAACAAGAGATTCGCAACCCCAGAACATGCGGGATAGATCGGTGACTTGGGAAAGATTCGGAACATCTGTTGCCATGATATCCATATTGCTACATCCAAGAAAAGCAGAGTTCATACTTATCCATTGAATTTCTCCCCAGCTATCGACCGATAGTAGTTTTTCTTTGTCACCCGTGTTGTTGAAGTAAATCCTTGGAAAGGTTCCCGAAATAGAGACGGTATAGTTTCCAGGGACATTATAGGTATGGGTAATATCGCCCGTGATGTTGGAGTCGCTGGTGCCATCTCCCCAATCTACTGCGTAGTTGTAGGTGGCACCGAAAAAAGTAGGGAGCGTAATTTGGGTATCGTTGGAAGTACCGGGGTTATCCGTTTTCCACGTAGTGACAAAGGGTAGCACCGGGCAATTGAGCCCTCCGTCGGTAATGCCCCACCCAAAAGTGCTGATCAGGTTTTGACGGTCGTTCTCGGCAAGGCAGTACTGGCTATTGCCTGCATTGAAGGGTACATTGGCTTGAAGGCTACCCAGCGCGTTCCAACCACTTAGGAGTGCGTCATAGTTTTGGGTGGAGAGTCCTGCGTTTTCGAACATGCCGTTCAATCGGATTACATTACCCACATTCCAACTACCAAGATTTTGGTCAAACACTTGCGCACTTCGGAACATTTCTCGCATAAATAATACCGCTCCAACATCCCAATTGCCTATCGGCTGGTCAAAAGCTTGGGCATTTTCGAACATTCGGTCCATATTGGTAACGGCGCTTACGTTCCAACTACCGATGGGTTGGTTAAAATTGGAAGTGTTTTTGAACATTTCCCGCATATCCCGCACAAGGCCAGTGTTCCATCCACTGATGTCTTGGTTAAAGGCAGCTCCCTCGAACATACTGTCCATAATCTCTGCGCTGCCTACATCCCACCCATTAATATTTTGTTGAAATGCCTGGGTATTGGCAAACATAGATTCCATATTACCTGCATTGCCTACATTCCATCCGCCAATAGCTTGGTTAAATACGATGTTATCTTTGAATAGCTTGCTCATATTCGTAGCGCTGCTTACATCCCAATTCCCGATAGCTTGATTAAATGGACAGTCTGAGAACATTTCAGAAATATCCCGAGCAGTACTTACATCCCAATTGCCGATGGGTTGGTCAAAAGATGATTCCAAGAACATTCCCGTGAAATCGTCTACCAAGCTAACGTTCCATGAAGCAATGTCTTGGTTAAAGGGAGCGGTGGAAAATAGAAATGACATATTGGTAACATTGCCCACATTCCAGCCTGAAAGGTTTTGGTTGAACCGCTGGTTGGCGAAAAGGCGTGACATATCGGTGACATTGCTTACGTTCCAACCAGAAACATCTTCGTTAAAAAGTGTTTCCGCAAAGACATTTCGCATGTTTGTCACTGGGGTAACGTCCCAAGTTCCAAAAGAACTATTCCCTTGCATGGCATTGCAGCGCCAAAACATGCTTTGTAAGCTGGTTAGTTGAGAGAAATCGGGAATGTCGGTAGCGGTGACATCCATATTGCTACATCCGAAAAAGGCATTTTCCATGGAACTCCATTGGTTTGTACCCCATTGTGTTATTTCCAACAACTTTGCCTTGTCCCCAAGGTTGTTGAAGTAAATCCTTGGAAAGATTCCCGAGATAGACACGGTATACGTACCAGGAACGGCATAGGTATGGGTAATAGCGCCGGTAACATTTGAGTCGGTAGTGCCGTCTCCCCAATCTATGGAATAGTCGTATGTGGCTCCACTAAAAATTGGTATGGTAATCTCACTGTCCGATGAGGTTCCCGAGTTGTCCGTTTTCCAGGTGGTTATAAATGCATTGGAGGTTGAACTGTCTGTAATTTCATATACCTCGGTACTACCTGCATTGGCGGCAGTTCCATCATTCAAATAGGCGCCGATGGCCACTCGGTTTCCAACACCGTCAATACTTACGGACCAACCCGATTGATTGTCGATCGAAGGCTCCCCGTCAATATCGGTCTCTACTTGTAACCAGTTGCCATTGGTGAATTTGTATATGCGCGTATGACCCGCGTTTAAGGCGCTCCCATCGTTTAGATACGCACCGATCGCCACCACATCACCGGCGTCGTTCATGCTGACCGATGTACCGGACCGATCAATTGCCGCTTCCCCGTCAATATCGGTTCCCATTTGGGTCCAGTTCCCATTGTTCAATTCGTACATTCTGGTATGGCCCGCGGCAGCGCCATTCCCATCATTTTCGTAGCCTCCTATCGCAATACGGCTTCCATCCGAATTGAGGCTTACCGAATGTCCGAACAAATCTTCGGCCGCTTCCCCATCAATATCATTGCCCACTTGCACCCAATTCCCCGAATCAAATTCAAAAACCCGGGCTTGACCCGCATTTGGTCCCGCATCATCGTTTAGGCGAGATCCAAGGGCTACCCTTGTACCATCATCACTGATGCTCACCGACCATCCTGCTTGGTCGTTGACGCGTTCTCCCGGAATTTCACTTCCCACTAAAACCCAGTTGTTGTTGGTATACTCATAAACCCTGGCCCCGCCAATGTTGAAACCATTTACATCGCTTAAATAAGCACCGACAACGACCCGGTTTCCGTCCGCACTTAGGCCAAGGGCGTATCCTGAATATTCTTCAATGGATAACCCGTCAATATCGGCTCCCAATTGCTCCCAAGTTGTGCCATTGAACTCGAAAATGCGAACATGCCCTGCGTTAAAGAGCCCTCCGCCGTCATTGAAGTATGCGCCGATGGCTACACGATCTCCAGTGGCACTAAGGCTTACCGCAGAGCCTGAAAGGTCTAGGGCGGCCTCCCCATCAATATCCGCGCCGATTTGCACCCAATTACCGTTGGCCAATTCATAGATGCGCACATGGCCGGCACTGAGTCCGTTGCCATCATTGAGATGACCGCCAATTGCCACCCGATTGCCATTGGAGCTTAGACTAACCGAGTAACCTGACTGATCTCCCAGGGCTTCACCGTCAATATCTTGCGCCAATTGTGTCAGCTGTGCAAAGGAGAAAAGAGGCACCATAAAACATAGAAAAAAGGATAATTGTTTCATACAAATGGTTTTTAGGTCAATACTTGAATTTTGATACAAATTCTTACAATCAATATTAATAATAAGTCCTACTTTAGGAAATAGGTAAATTCCCCTAAAAATCAATCTAAATTCTATGGTGTTTTTGGATATCGTAGGGTTTTCGAAGAATACTTTATTGTGATGTATATCAATTTTTTGGGAATATTATTTCTGTTGATAGGAGTACCTGCTAAGCTACTTCCGAACACAGATATCAATTGGTCATTATCTCTTGAGCATCCGACGATGATCGATGTGGATACCATATTGAAAAAGGCGGCTGACGAAGAAGCCTCCTCGAATTTTAAAGTTGCCGTGAAATTGTATGAACAGGCACTTGTGCTTATTAAAAAAAGTACCAATAAAGAGAAAGCACCCTTTGTGTTAAAGAGGTTGGGGCTATTGCACTACAAACAAAATGAGCTGCGCCTGGCCCAAAACTATTTTCAAAGAGGTATTTCGGAAGATTCCCTTTCATTGGAAGCGGCCGACGCTTATTTTAACCTTGCGCTGATACAAAGACGATTCAAACAAAAAGACAGTCTTTTTTACTTTTTAGAGTGTTCACTAAAGATTTATGATACCGAGGGAGCTACCGAAAAGAAATTCGGAACCTATTTGAAAGCGGGCATCCTGTTTAAGAACAGCGGGAACTATAAAAAGGCCATTACATATCTCTTACAGGCCTATGATGGGTTTGGTCATTTGAACAATCCTAAAAAAAAAGCAACCGCCTGTAGTGTTATTGGCGCAACGCAACGCCTAATGCAGAATTATGAGGTGGCCCTTCGGTATTACAAGGAAGGCCTTCGACTGCGTATCGGGTTGCAGGATAGCGCGGCGGTTGCGAATAGTTATAATAGCCTTGGGTTGGTCTATAAGGAAACCAAACAAAATGATTCCGCCATTTCCTATTTCTCGAAAGCCATCGCATTAAAAAAGGAACATGCCAACCAACGCGAATTGGGGCGAATGTTGAGCAATTTGGCGTCGGTTTATGCGGCGGCGGGTGATTTAGACCGTGCGGGCAACACCTATTTAAATGCGGTAAAGTTTAAAAGAAAGGAAAAGGATACCCTGGCCCTGCTGACCACTTTTAATGAACTTGCTTATGTAAATATTAAGAAAAAAGACCATGCTACGGCCAAGCGTTACTTAGATTCAATAGGACGGTATAGAAATGATATGGACAACAATGAAGTGGTATTGCGAAGCTTTGAAGTAGGAACCTATTATTTTAAAAGCATAGGAGCCTACGAACGGGCATTGGAGCTTCAAGAAATGCATGGTCGGTTGTATCAAGAGGTTTTTAACGAAAAACAATCGAGACAGGTACAGGAACTACAGGAAAAGTACGAGAGTGAAGAAAAGCAAAGTAAGATTTCAGAATTGCTTGTAACCGATACCACCAATAGCCTAATAATTGCAAACCAAAAGAAAGCACTGTATAAAAGAGATACGTTGTTGGTCATTGCCGCCTTGCTGTTGCTGGTTTTTTTAGGAGGATATTTGTTTCTAAAACAACGACAAAAAATTAAAAAGAAGGTGTTTGAATATGAAAAGCTTAAGGCGGTTTTGCAGGGGCAAGAAATGTTAAAGGAGGAAATAAGCAAAGATTTACACGATATCATAGCGGTTAATTATGAAGGCATCCGTTTAAAGGTACATGCGGTGGGCACTGCCAATAACCCTGGCGAACTAATTGAACGAATTGGGGAGGAAATAAAGGACGTAAACCACCAAGTACGTTTAATTTCACATCGGCTTTCCCCCTTGGGGAATAGGTTGGAAAATACAAAATTGAGCGAGCTTATCATCTCACAGTTATCCGAAATGCAGCATTACAATGAGGTGGTCTTTGATCTTGAGCTTCCCTTCCCGCGAGAAATAGATCAAATGAAGGTAGTGTCTCAAACTAACTTTTATGGGTTGCTTTTGGAGATTGTTCAGAATTGCCTAAAACATGCAAATGCAAACACTATTCGAATTGCTCATGACAGAATCAATACAAATGGTTTAAAGTTTGTAATTACAGATAATGGAACCGGGTTCGCCAAAAATGGTAAAAGTGGAATAGGCTTGAACAATATTGACCAAAGGGCTGCCCTGTTGAAGGGGGAAGTTACCATACATACTTCTGAAAAAGGGACGGCCGTTGAAATATGCTTTCCAATAAAGACCAATTTGATATGAAAAACAATCTAAGCGTACTCGTGGTGGAGGATTCCCTGATTTTTTCGGAGGGAATGGAACTTATTTTAAAACAGCATACAGCAATAAAGGAGGTTTATACAGCTCACAATCTAAAGGACACGATTGCCCGGATCCGAAAGACCGCGATCGATATCATTTTTCTGGACTTGAACTTTGAAACGAAAGAGTATGACGGTTTTACGATTGCAAAAAAAGTGAAGGAACAGCAAGAAGCCATTAAGATCATCGTTTTAACGCAATACGCGCGGGTGTATGTATACGAAAAGCTCTTTAAGGAATGCAAGGTCGATGCTTATTTGGACAAGCAACTTGGAACAAACGAACTGTTTCTGGCTCTGGAGAAGGTGATGCAAGGAGAGATTTATATCAATTCGAATATTGAAAGTATTATGAACATCAAAAAATGGTGGAAAATTTCAAAAAGGGAAAAGCAGGTTGTACCTTTATTGGTTCAGGGATATACGCAAAAGGAAGTTGCAGATCGCTTGAATATTAGTGCGAGAACGGTAGAAAATCACATTACAAGTATCATGCGAAAGTTGGAGGTGAAGAATTCAGTAGAACTTGCTGCAAAATACGTGTTGTACGTCAATGGAAATAGAGAAAATCTAGAAGGAGGATTGTCCCCCTTCTAGATGTACACATTGATCATAGTGCCTTTGCTAAAGAAAGAAACTTAGTTGTTAGGCTCTAATTCTTCCTCTTCGCCCGTCTCCTCGGAAGAGCCGGTGCCGGTGGTAGAATCTGTAACAACAGTTTCGATCTTTTCGGTTTCCATCTCGTCGTCCAACGAGCAGGAAGTGAAGGTTACTCCCAATAAAAAGAGAAACCAAAACCGGATTGAAAATTGCTTTTTCATCACATTTTGTTTTTTTCCTGTCTCAGCTTCCGCGGAAACTGGTACACAGGTGTTACACAAAATGCCTAGGCTAAAACTGTACTCTAAAGCTAGCGGAGTATCAATTTAGGTCGAATGTACAGCGAGATGAGTGTTGCCAAAAGTCATGACGGTCATGACTGTAAATAGTTTGATTTTAACATATTTAAAAGATGTCGAGAACATTAATTTATTCGGAAGAAGAGATAAAGGGAATTGTTTATTTGGCGAGGAAGATCAAGGAAAATAACCTGGTGTATTTTGCGGATAAAAAAACACTGGCACATCAAAAATTAAGCGAGGTGATTAGTAAGTCTAATCGTATTTCCCCAAGTTCTATTAAAAGAGTCTTTAGTTTTTTAGACAAACCTATAGCTCCTGTTAGTTATATGACCATGAACACTTTGGTGCAATGGTATGCCAAAGAAGTCAGGACCTTTAAAAAGTTTTTAGAAAAAAACAAAGAGGAGATCGAGAGCGACCCTTATTTTTCCGGTGAAGAATTCAGCTTGATAATGGATGAGGTCAACAAACTTAGGAAGAAGCGTTCCCCAAAGGAACAAGAAGAGGAAGACCTGATTGAGGAGCCATCTATTGAAAAACGATCATCAGAAATAGGTGCGAATGAAGTATCTATAAGTGTAACGGGTGCCGAAGAAGTAATTATTAATATCGCAAGGGTGGTAGAGGGCAATACACTCAAAACCGATGTGCACGTTCAGTACATACTATCACTGCCACCAACAAAAGACGAAAAGAACATTTTAGGAACTGGTTTTGGAAGGAACTGGGTTCTAGGGGCGGACTTTTCAAATGCTACCGAGGCCATCATGGAGTTGATCTATGCGGGTGTTTCAAAAGAAAACCAGGGCGGTATGGGGTTGAAAAAGATACTAAAACCAGACCGTGCCATTATCTTGGACGTGGCATCGGGTACAACCATTGTTATAAAACGGGGAACACTATAAGGGTTGTGGCTGTTATACAAAATGGTAAAGTCCGAGCCCTAAGCGACGGGCAAAGAAAGTATTTTTCTAAGCGTATCCAAACCTTTCAAAAAAGAATCGAGCACGTACCTGTCGTGTTCCTTGCTAAGCAAGTTGAATTGTGCTGTTACTTTTTCAGCTCTTTTCAAAGGCTTGGGATATCCTTCTCTATCTGGGAATGTTCCTGTGGCCTGTGCGGTAAAATGCTCAATGATATCGAGGTAATTGAAAAAAAGCACCGGGGCACATAGATACATTTCTTGCAGGGCAATATAGCCGCTCTTATCCGGATGAAGAATTACCTTTTTGAAATAGGAATACCCGACTTCGTCGGCCTCCAGTTCTTCCTCTTCACGTTCTAAGTCTTTGTCAAAGTGTTTTAAGGTGAGGTGCGCGATTTCATGGCAAATAATAAAGACGAGCATGGCCTTGCCCATCGCATGCGAAACCGGAAGAAGGTCTACATGTTTCTTAAAGGCGGGGAGCATCAGTTGTCTTTCAGATTCAAAAAGATAGGGCAGTCTAAAGGTTTGGAGTGCTGAGGAAAGCAGCTTTTCAAGCTTGGTAATTTTGACCTTTTTAAAGGTGGCCATGGCGTTGATAAAACACATATCCAACAACCAAAAATCGAGCTGTTCATCAATATAGATTTTTTCGGTGCCATCTGTATGGTTTACAGAGGCCTGGGCAATTATTTTTCGAACAGCACCATGATCAAAACGGGTGCTCGGCAGCGGTAGGTTCAGTTTTTCCACGATTTCATTATAGTACAATGCCTGCAGATTTTCGGACACCTTATCAACTTCAGACCGCTGAAACGGCAGCTGTAGTTCCTTGGCGAACAAGGCTGCCAATTCCAAGGATTCATCCGTTGCCGAAAAACCTGATTTTTTTTTCATTTCTTCGATTGTAGATTCTCTTCTTTTTGGTTGTCATTATAGTTGCCAATCCATGCATTGGACCATCTATCGATACAATCTTTCATTTCTTGAGCTTCCTGCGTGATTCCATACATTTTATGCATTAAGAAGATAAGATGATCGGCCCTGGACAATGGTGGGGGATGAAAAGGGCAAATTTCGTTTCCTTTGAGTTTTTCTATATCTGCTACCCATTTAAAGAAGAGATAAATAGCCAAAAAGTTGGCCCATGCAGCCTTTGCCGTTTTGGCTCTTGATGCGATGCTTTTCAGGGCAAATTCATCGGCTAAATATTCCGCCTCCCAAAATTCTTTTTGCAATGTTTTGTCAACCTTTTTCTCCGAATGGAATACCGAACCAAGAAGATTGGCATTATAGTCCAGCCGCCCTAAATCATTGTTCACAATATGTCCAAACTCGTGAAGCGCTATAAACTGCAAAATCATCATAGAGACCGATGATTGGTACGCACCTATCATTCCGTAGGCTTCTGGTGACAGTTCTTTGGCATCAAAAAAGATCTTGCCAATATCATCCCTGTTTGGGTGAAAGTACATCGCAATGGCACTAAGGTATTCCGAAGTGCCGTCTCTTTGATATTTCATTAAATCTCCTGAAATATTTTCTACCAGGAACGCCTTGCTGATAAGGCTAAGACAAAAGTATAACCCATGATTGATACAAATAATGTACCCATCTAGTGGTTCTCCACCGTATGATTTTCTGGAACAAAAAGCATTGAAATTATTCAGGGGTATGAATGCTATATGCGTCCGGTCGAGTAGTGCGCTGTATTTGTTTTGGGTACAGTCTTTTATGTCGTTGATTAGGGAAGGTGCTAATTTGGAAATAAGCTGATCAAGACGCAAGTCGCTATTTGCAGTCATAAAGGCATCGAGTGACCCGTTTTTATATTCTAGCGATATATTGGGGTCATTGAGACTGTCTAATGTATACTGAAATTGAATTTTATCATATTCTGTATCCAAGGTATTTAACGTGGTTATTTTCCATCCTTTGGAAGAGTTATATGCTATTTCTTCTAACTCTTTAAGATATTCTGAAGCTGATACCATGTCGCATGAAATGTTGGAATGATTTGACCTCGAAGGGGAAATACGTTCAGGCTACTATAAATGTACGAATTACCGATTTTAAAAAGAAAGTAAGGTGGTATCGATTCCAATGCCAAAACCAAACCAATACTTTTTATTGTAAATCCAGTCTTTGCTTTGTGAGCTTAACCCTATATCAAAACCCATGGGGATAAATACAAATGAAATTGACCTATAAGTGTAGTTGATCCCTGTCCCTATTGAAAGGCCCATTTGGCTAAGGTCGCCATTTACCGCTCCATTGGTATTGGCTTTATTTAATGTGATTAAGGTAGGAGATAAAAAGCCGCCAACAGTGAATTTGTGCCTTGAGCTCTTTCCATTGTAAAAATAGCGATCTGAAGTAAAAGAGTTTCCTAAAAACAAACCAATGTTTTTAATATCGGCGGTAGCGGTGCCTGGGATCGTATCTAATTTAGGACGTATTTTAAAAGGAATGTTCAAAACAGAAACGTCAAGACCTCTTTTCCATTCACTTATTGCCACAAATGATTTGTAAGGGATGAATATGGAGTCCTTTTTGGCCGTTTCCGGTGAGGAGATATCATAGTAGTGAGCGGTCAATTTATTGCCACCATGCTCTAGTTTGTAAATCACCCGATCTTTTTTGAAAAGCCCTTTTTCAGCATCTCGAACTTCGGCAACCCCCATTTTACCCATTTCGTATTCTGGTGGAACAACACGATTTTTTCCTTTCAATTGGACATTTTGTGAAAATGAGAAGGTGATGATGAGCAAAAATAGCGCGGTAATGTGGTGTTGGGCGGTTTTCATGTTGCTTCGGTTTTAATAATTGTTAATGCTTGTTTGAAGGGAATTCTGGTTTCATATACACATCGCCTTTTACGAAATTCAGCACTATTCTTTTCAAAACGAAATACATAATTAATGGAAAATTAAAAGAGGATACATTGTCTTTCAAAATGACACTACATGGGAGCCATCCCTGCATGTTTTTCCCTTTGATCTCGATTTATAGATTCTGCGATGAAGTATGCTGCAATCAATACCAGACCAACCCATTCCGCCCATAAAAGTGTGAATAGGTTTTTATCCGCCCCTAAGGTGTAGTCAAGAAGAAAATGAATGCCTAGTGATAGTAATGTTGACCATCCTAAAATGTCACCCAGTCGCTTTAATGAAGTCTCTTTGGTCAGAATCATTGCCAAAGCACAACCGACGAAGAAAATAGCTGCAAAAATATAGTGTATAGTAGAGTGGTTCTCATGATCAAAATAGATGACACCAAACAAAGCCAAACCGAAAATAATATTGTATCCCTTACCAAACCGGCTTTCAATTGTTGCCAAGTAGGTATCTTTTTGCACTCCCATATGCTGCGCCCCGTTAAATATAAACAAAGCTCCTGCAAGGGCCAGCAAACTCCCGAACCAATAACTGTCGCACATGTAGGCGTAGTTGCTAATACTATCACGAAATTCCCGATGAAAACTGAAATCTCTTAGGTATAGAATGATTGGGGTAAAGGTCAGTATTACTCCAATAAAACGTTCTACTTTTGCAATGTAGCTTACTTTTTCATAGGTAGTTTCACTCTTGGTGATAATATCGTTTTTTAGTTTTTGTAAATTCATGACGTATCGTTTTGGGTGTTTCTCAAAAATCATACTTCTTCTCCATTGCGTAGCGCAATAATTCCCCCGCCCCGCTGAGCCCGAGTTTCCGGATCATATTCTTGCGGTGAGTGTCTACGGTGCTTTTCCCAATAAAAAGCTGGTCCGCTATTTCATGGGAGGTTTTTCCCCTAGCGATCAATCCAAGTATTTCTTTTTCGCGCGTAGAGAGAATGCTTTTTGACTTGTTTTTTTCAGTCACTGGCAAATGAATCTTCTTGTCGAAATAGGTCTTTCCCTGCGCCACGGTCCGTATGGCTTCCAAGACAATTTGTAGCGACGAATTTTTTAGGATATACCCCTTGGCGCCAGCGTCCAACATTTGCCGTACGGCTTCCTCTTGGTCGAACATGGTAAAGGCGATTACTTTTGTTTCGGGATATTCTTTTTGCAAGATCTTGGTCGCAGCTATTCCGTCTGTTTTAGGCATGCGAATATCGCATAACACGATATTGGGAGGGCGTTTTCGAACGATTTCCAACAATTGCTCCCCGTCATTGGCGTGCCCTACGATGCGAATACCTTCTTCGTATTCCAAATAGGAACGAATCCCATCAATGAGGGCTTGGTGATCTTCTGCGATGGCTACTGTAATCATATGGGAATATCTATAATGATGGAAGTGCCTTTTTCAAGGGCGCTATCAATGGTGAAGTTTCCTTCCAAGTGTTCAATACGCTTTTCAATATTTCGCAAACCAATTCCGTCTTCATTAGCAGGAATGGTGGCGGTGTCAAACCCCTGTCCGTTATCAGCGACCAAAATGTTGATGCTGTCTTCGTGTTGGGTCAATTGTATACTTGCCTTGGTTGCTTTTGCATGTTTGATGATATTGGTGATCAACTCTTGTATGATTCTGAAAATACTGAGCTCCAAGGAATTTTCAAGGCGATTTTTCATGCCAAAATCATTGACTTCAAATTGCATTTGGTTGGTTTCTGAAATGGTCTTGGCCATTTTATTGATAGCGGGCACCAGACCTTGATGGGCAATAACCCCGGAATTTTTGGCATGTGCAATACCTCGTATTTTTTGGTATGCCTTTTCAAGTAGATTGGAAGCACTTTTTAGGGCCGGGTCCTTACCATCTAAGCGAATATTATCGAAATGGAGTTTAATGGTTGCCATTAAACTCCCGAGATCATCATGCAGTTCATTGGCCACCCGTTGCCGTTCCTTTTCTTGACCAGAGATCATAGCGTCGATGGCATTGAGTTCTTGGTCTTTCAATAATGTGGCTACCTTTTGTTGTTCGAGTTGGGTCTTCTGTTCGGCCAGTTTGCGCTTTTTGGAGGTGTTTTTTTGAATTAAGTAAAATGTCAAGAAACCGAATAATAATAAACCTCCGAGTCCAATAGCAATATCTCTATTCTGTTTTTTTTCTTGTTGCTCGATTAAAAGTTGTTTTTCTTTTTCAGCAGTCTGGTATTTGGTTTCGTACTCCGAAACAGTTTGCAATTTTCTTGATTGATCATTTAATAGTTCAAGTTCTAGATATCTATTGTAAAAAGCGAGGCTTTTCATTTCGTCGCCAAGGCGCTCATGAATAATATGTTTCCAGTAAAGAACATATGATTCCAACAATCTGAATAAATAAAAATCACTATTTAGCTGGATTTCCTCAAGGACCTTTAGAGACTCGTTGTACTGTTTTTTTTCATTTAATACAATGGCTAGGTTAATCTTGGCTGTAATAAACCGTTCTTGTTGAAAAAGGCCTTTTGGATAACTATAAACTTTGATTGCTTTTTGTATATAAAATGTGCTTTTTGCAATATCTTTTACGTGATAACGAAAAAATGCGGAAAGCGCAATGTACTTTCTTCCCTGTAATAATGGATAGGGCTCGGTGTTTAAATTCTCCAAAGAATCCACAATATCATGCCCTAAATTATCCTTGAACTTTACTTCTAATTCCAATTCCCTCAACTCACAATTCAACTTTTCAATCTTGTTGTAAGCAAGGGATCTATACTCTTTCGTAAAATATTTATAAGTTTCATCCCCGATTAAGGACCCAAACCTTTGGTACATCTCAAGAATTAGCTTTAGACTTTCTATTGAAATTATTTTATTTCCATTTTTCTTTGCCAATAAAAATGATTGCTTAAGTAGGTTAAAGGCCTTGATTTCATTTCCTTTTACTAAGTAGTTATCCAACGCCCGATTAATCAAGTTTATATTAAACGCAGTAGAAGTAGAATCCTTCCAACGTTCTTTGAAATCAACGAAAATCTGATTTCCTAGTAGTATTTTTCGGTAGAGCACCAACTCTTTTCTTAAGGCCTTATCTTGAATATTCAAGGTAATTGATTCTGCCTTGTCAAAATTACCAGAATTCATCGCATCGAAAAATGGCTTTATTTCATCGGAACCTTTTGAAATAGAACAATTTAAAATCGCTATAATTAGAAACAACCTCAATTAAATCAAAAAGCTTCTACTAGGATTACAGTTTGAAAGCAAAGTTCCTGAATGCCCTATATAGTTGAATGATTTATTCGAATTCCTATTTCTAAAGCCAATTTCAAGAATTTCATCACCTGCCCTTTTGTAGTGATAAGGGTTTATATATTTAGATTTTAGAGGAGCTTTTGGGTTATATAGGCGACTACTAGGTATTTTTCTTTCAATAGTTGACTCCAACACATGATTCTCTAATTTTTTGGAAATTCCCTTCAATCTGTTTGATGGTAGTTGAAAATCAGTATCGAATGGTTTTACATCGAATTCCAAGATGAAATCAACATGATGCATTTTCAATAGGCGGTCTTGTTCATCGGTGGATAGGATATTAAAATCTTCAATTAATTCCTTAACTAAATTTTCCCTAGTTTTTATATCCTGTTCGTCCAATTCAACAAGTCTCGGAATTCCTTCAAACCCCATACTGATTTCTCCTTCATAGTTTTGGATTTTGAACTCGGCATGATAGAAATAGGTGGTTTTACCGCTATCGATTACCTCCTCAACATTTTTGGTAAATCTAATGTATATCATGTAGAAAGTTCCAAAATCTTGGCTGCCTACTATAGGTTGCCAGTTTTCAGTATCATTAACAATTACGTTGAATTTTAAAGCTTCGTGTGACATTTCAGTTTGGTTTAGTTAATATTAATTTCTTTTAAAGCCTGAGTATAATCTATTTCCCTATTACCATGCACTCCTTGCAATTTTCCATCTCGTTTTATAACCGTTATTCTAGAGGTTAGTTGATTATCTGGGTTAAAAATGAGTAACTGATTCAAATCTATTTCAGTTTTACCCTCTCTTAAGAATTGTTCTAAAAATTTGCTTATGTGCCCAATGTTGTCGATTTCTCCTTTTTTCATGTAAGCATCGCAATATTTTTTGTTGTTTGATGCTATTATTGTTTCAAAAACAATCGCTTTCAATTCTTCATAGTTATCACCTCTATATTTTAAAAACGTATCATTCACTTGTGATACAAGGCTTATTAAGAATAAAGAATCCTTTTTGAATACTTTATTAATCGGGTGTTCGGAAACAATATTCCTTAGAAATCTGTTCTGTGAGCTTACATAGTCGATAAAAAGATCTTTTGAAAGCTCTCTGCGCACATGGCCGCGTAAGACCCAAATTTTAAATATTTCAGTTCTGTAACTCGTTATAAAATCTCTAATTGACCAATACCTTTCACCCTTAAAAGGGTCCGATATCAAAATAAACTCTCCACATTCATTTTTTCCATACCCCGATACTATCAACATATGAGTAAATGTTGAAATAATTATTGGAGTTTTATTCTGAACTAGGCAATTTTTAATATTTTCAAAATTCAAAATGGCGTCAAGTTTTTGAAACCTTTCGTCTCCATATTCAAGTAAACAGATTTCCTCATATTCAAATTTTAGAAGCTCCGTTATTAGGGAATTAACATGATTTGAATTGGTATCTATTGTAGTATTGTACTCGGAAACCGTTTCAATTAAATGCTTGTCCAAAGTGATTTTTAATTCATTACGGATAATTTTCAAATAATAATACAGTATTTGCCACTGATCTTTGTAAAGATCATGCGTGTCAAAAGCCTTTACAATCCAAGAAAAGCAAGCACACCAACACCAGTTGTTTCTTTTTTGCGCTTCATATTTAATATTAAAAGAGTAAAAGTCAGCCATGCCTATTGATTTGGATTTGTTAATGGTGTGATGCAAAATTGACTTAAGGTTAAACAAAATAAAATACCCATTCATAGGTATTTTTTTACCATGGCAAGAAGTTGATAGAAAATGGCAGGAGGTTGGGGCGCAACAGCGTATCAAATTAGGGAAATAATTTTGAAAAGAAAAGTCCGTAACGGTTCTTCAATTTTTTTCGAGTAGCCTTTGAAACAAGCGGCCTGCACAATATACCCATTCAAGGGGATTGCCCTCTATAGGAACAACAGATATCTTAGCGTTTAAAGAAACCTATTTTGTGTACATACCAAAATAACTGGGACCGGTTACCTACCGAGCAAAAGAAGAGCTTACGGAAAGCGATTGGGTTGCTCGACTCTGAAATTAGACTATTGCTGTTCTTGAAAATGAAGTACACAAATAAAACGATGCTCGAAACCGTAAAGCGCCTGCTTGAAGCATAGCTCGGGTATCGATGTTCCACATTGCACGAAAAAACATGATTGCCCGCCTTTGCTGAGTAGAAAATTTATAAGCACAACACAGCGCATTGGTTCCTATGATAGCCATAGTCGTTCCCGGATAAAATCCCGTTTGTAGGAAAAGGTGTTTTTTTTCATGTAGGTTTTGTGGATTTGGTGCTTAAAAATACCCGACAGTGGGTATTTCCTGTCCATACCGCTTCGCTTAGTTTAGCCTGCAATACCAACCCAATTGATTTAAAAACTATGAAGAAGCTAGTCACTACTGTTTTCGTATTCCTGTTAGTACTATCCTGCGTTCCCGATTTAGGAGGAACAGATGATGGGCCGTTGCCTGAAAATCAAGATATCTATACCTTAATGACCAATGGGAGTGACCCCCAACTTTTAAAAATCGAAAAACAAAATGATACCACCATCGCTGTTTACGGAGATCGTGATGCAAACGGTATTCCAACCAAAATTACGGGATTTACCATTGGCAACGGTACGGAAGATGAACAGTTTTTTGAACTCGACGAGAATTCGAGAATCGCTTTTATGAGAGCATCCAATGGAGTGCAATTTTCCTTGAATTGGAAATCGGAAACCGTGTTTGACCTTACCGCTACCAGCGCTGATGGTATAACCACCATCAATACAGAGGTGGATTTGTTGGCAGAAGGTGGAAAAATAAACAAGAACTCATATGCTCAACCTACAAACAATATGGCTTCGGATCGGTTTCCGGTCACAACGAATAAAGGGCCCAATTCAGTCACCTTGGAGATATACGAATGCAACACCTTGTCATCGAAGTCTTATCGGCCCAAAATGATTGTCCGCGAAGAAAGTGTCGGCAATGGAACCGGTGATTTTTTACGAACCTTATATCCAAAGGAAATAAGTTCTGGTGTCTTTGAAAGTAAAATTCCCAATGATCTGGCCCCGGTGGTAGAACCGGATAAATTGTGCGATACTATGAATGATTTATTATATGTGCCGTGTTTGGTATATGGCAGTGGTTTGGGTTTTGGAGTTAATGAGTTTATGAAAGGGTTGTGTTTGGCAATGGCCGCAAAAATAACAGCTTTGGGAATAACTGCACCGCTTGCTTCCCCTTTCTTTATAGCCTGTTCTGGATTAACTACTTCCTTGTTTATATATTGTAATACTGTAGGTGCTTCGCCACCGGAAGGAGGTTCAAGTCTAGCAAATAAATTGTGCGCTGCCGATCTGCTGAATGTTTCTATTTACCAGGACATCGTTATCTACGCGTCACTCCCCGCCCTGCCAAACAATATACTGAGTAATTTCACCACCAATCCCGGTCAAGGTCCTTATAAGGATTTGTTGATCGATTTAGGGAACGACAACTGCACTATTCGTGTCGTAGGTAACCTAGGTTTTGGCGAGACGGTCGTGGGTGAAACAGGCCAGCGCCAGTTGACCATTACCAATCAGCTTCCTTCGGCTGCAACGGTTACCATAACAGGACTGCCCGATGGTTTTGAGACCGATTGGACCTCGCAAGTATTGACCACGGGGGAGACTAGGAATCTAACCTTCTTTTTTCGACCAGAAGCATTTCAGAACTACACAGGAAGCATTGTTGTTGAGAATGATATTGCAGGGGTGGGGAACAGCACAGTGGCACTTAGTGGTATCGGGGTGCTAAAACGATTTGATCTTGAGGGGGACCTTGATTTTGGTTCGGTGGAAGTGAACAGACAAGGGCAAAGACTTTTAAAAATCAGCAATCCCAATGCCACCGTACCGATTACGATTTCTTCCATCACCTATCCTGAAGATGGTTTTGCGCTGGGTTGGACCGCTGGCGAGATAGCGCCAGGGGCCACCAGAGATATCATTGTTGATTTTCTGCCTACCGAGACCAGGCAGTATGCGGGGACCGTGCAGATCAATAGTGATGCAGACCCTTTTAACAATAGCCTCCCGATAACCGGAACAGGAGTCGAAAGACCTATGGAATTATTGGGGAGTCTTAGTTTTGGGGACAAGAGTATCGGCTCCGCGACTTCGGAGTTTTTTACCATTGTGAACAACAGTGCCGATACCGATATCCAAATCAGTACCATCGATTTCGATACCCCTACTGGTATTTTTACCGTACGGGGTTGGAGCAACGGTACCGTTACGGCCGGCACTTCTAGAGAGGTTGAGGTCGTTTTTTCACCCCAAGAGGAGCAATCCTATTCGGGTAACCTTACCGTAGTCAACAATATAGATAATGACAATAATACCATTCCAATTAGCGGCACGGGAATAAAGAATACCATTCGTTTGGTCGGTGACCTAGATTTTGGCGCTGTTTCTATAGGGGAGTCCACTACGAAGACCATACAAATAGAGAATCCCAATCTAAATGAACCAATTGAAGTACAAAATATACTACTGCCACCGGAGGGCTTTACAGTGAATTGGAATGGTGGGACCATACCTACTGGAGTATCACAACCTGTAGTCGTAACGTTTACACCCACCAATGAGCAATCGTATGCCGGTATTTTTACGGTAGTCAATAATGTAGACGACCAGAACAACACCCTTGCCATTGCGGCAATGGGAACCCCTGCTTCCCCAACGGGCCTACCTGGAGTGTGGCTGGCCGATGTGGTTGTCGTAGATTGCACAGCTAGCCCGGTCAGTAACGATCAACTATGTGCCAACCATGTTCAGAATAGGGAGTATGTTTTTATGTTGGATGAAAATCGCAACTGTGGTCTTCCCCAATGTGGGGAGATGGATTTTGCAAGACTCCGTATCGGTAACTCGGATCGGGAAACAAGTAATCTCTGGGAATTTGATGGCACTACCTTGAACATTGAACTAACGAGCAGAAGTACAAGCGGTTTCTTCTTTGATACACGAACGTTTTCCTTTACGGGAACCATAAGTCAAGACGGTACCAGCTTTAATGGAACCTATACCATGGCTACCTCGGGAGGCCTATGGCGAAATTCCAGCTCCGGTACAATGAGCCTTACACGTCAATAAAAGCCCAACGAGCTGTAAGACAATAGGATGAACTACAAAAACTATTTACTGGTGGCCCTGTTCCTACCGTTTACGCTGCAGGCGCAAAGAGAGACCACAAATTGGTATTTTGGAAACGGTGCGGGAATACAGTTTAATCCCGACGGTACGGTAGGTTCCCTGTCAGACGGAGCCATGGATACATTTGAAGGATGTACCACGATTTCCGATTTGGATGGTAATCTTCTGTTCTATACGGACGGCATTACGGTTTACAATAAAAATCATACGGTCATGGAAAATGGGAATGATCTCTACGGACACCCGTCAAGTACCCAATCAGCTATTATTGTTCCCAAACCTGAAGATCCCAACATATTTTACATATTTACAGTAGATACACAACTTACCGGGGATGACTTTGAAACACCATATGATGGATTTAATTATTCTGTGGTAGACATGGGGTTGAACAATGGTTTGGGCGGTGTTGCCCAAAAGAACATCAATTTGTTAGAAGCTTCTGCCGAGAAAATTACGGCGGTTTTAAAAGATTGTCGGGAAGGCTCACTCTGGGTCATAACGCTTTCTACAGCCGATGGAAAGCCTCTTTATTTTGAAGCCGATGATGGTACTATCTATCCCTATTACGAATATGATACCTTTCATTCGTTTGAAGTGAATACGCAAGGAATATCCCAAACCGCTATAACCTCTAGTTTTCCAAATCAGATAATGCCCGTATGGGATCCCAGGGGATATCTTAAACTCTCTTCCGACGGTACAAAGCTTGCATGTGCCCACCCCAATAACGGATTGTTTCTTTATGATTTTGATGTGGATACTGGAAAGGTGTCCAATGAAAAAAAAATACCCTTATCCCTTTCCGATCAATTTCCATATGGAATCGAATTTTCGCAAAACAATAGGTTTCTATATGTTCATGCTTCCAACGATTTAGGAACTGAATTGGAAGCTGGCCAACAACATGAAGCAAGCTTATTACGATATGATACCAACGCTGAGAATCTTGCGGGTTCTGAAGTGGTTATCGAGGAGCGGAAATTGTTTAGGGGCGCGCTGCAGCTAGGGGACAATGGAAAAATTTATAGAACCTTAGCGGATGATTATGAAAACGGTACTTCTTATTTGGGCGTAATCAACGATCCGAACGAAGAAAGCAGCGCAGTAGATTACAGGCATAATGCAGTTGCACTAGATGGAATAGCCATGCAGGGCTTGCCCCCCTTTATTCAGTCTTTTTTTAAAAAAGAAGCATTGGCATTGTTAGAAGATGGTACTACCACCAATCGTTTGTTTTTAGGTTTGGGAGGAAGTTTTACGCTGGCAGCAGACGTATATCCGAATGCCCATTATATCTGGAGAAAAGATGGAACGATTTTAGAGAATTACAATGGCAACCGATTGGAAGTGGTTGGTGCCGTCGCATCGGATTCGGGAAGGTATAGGCTTGAGATAGCATTTCCAAACGAACCCAAAGCCTGTCCTATTATCGCTGAGGCCTTTATTACAGTTACTTCTGATTTTACGATAAATTACCCCAAATTTTTCACTCCAAATAACGATGGGGTTAACGACTATTGGCAGCTCAACGCGCTCGATGAGAGTATCAAGGGCAACTTTAGTGTTTCTATCTACAACCGGTACGGTAAACTGATTGCCAATGCAACTTCCGATTCCCTGGGGTGGGATGGCACGTACCGGGGAACACCGATGCCCTCTACCGATTATTGGTTTACGGCCACGTTAGAAGGTAAGGGTAGTTTCGGGGGGCATTTTTCATTAAAACGGTAATTTTTTTCGCAATCGTCCAATTTACATGGTAAACAGATGTGTTTAGACAATTTTTTCTGCTAAACAGCGTCGCATTCGAGGACCATGTTCCCAGTTGGTTTGGAAATGCTTTTTCGCAAAAGAAAGTGAATTATGACAGTTTGTAAAAGAAGTGATATGAGTGGTAGGTATAAAAATTAATCTGCGTAATCTTATTCTTTCAATTATAGAATATTCTACCAAAAATACCCATTGATGGGGATTTCATACACCGCTGTCGACCCTTACGTTTGCTATGATTACAAGAAATTGATATCACGTAAAGAACTTTTTGAGTAGTTAAGTAGGTACTATCATTTCTAGTTCATGCAATAACCAAATGTTTATGATCAGTAAAAAAAAATTGCACGAAATAATAGAAATAGCATACGAGTCCCATAAAGCGGAATTTGAAAAATTGACCAGACGTGAAAAGGAAGTTATTCAGCTGTGGGCCGCTGGAAAGGAGAGTAAGGAAATTGCCAATATGCTCAACATTTCAAAGAACACTATTGATACACATAGAAAGAACATTTACAAAAAAACCGAATTGAAGTCCATGAAGGACATTGTGCTCTTTGCACTGGCCTTCGATATTTTATAAAAACCGACCAACCAAAATGAACAACAACTTAAGCCCTTTTTGGATTTTACTTTTTATAAGTTACCAAGTAATAAGCCAATCATACCCAGGGTTCGACAATGATAACTACAACGGCATTCATGGTGTAATGGTGAACCCGGCCAATATAGCCGATTCCCGTTTGAATATAGATGTGAATCTGTTTTCAATAAGCGCTATAGGGGCTACGGACTATACCGTCCTAAGTCTAACCAATGTTAAGGAATTAATAGGGGACAATGGTTTTGCCACATTGGAGACTTTTCCATCCAACACGAATGAGGTACTGGCTAACCTAGAATTACTTGGTCCTTCATTTATGTTCAATCTGGGTGAAAAACAGAGCTTAGGAATCATTTCCCGTTTTAGGGGTATCAATAATTACAACAATGTGAATGGTCAACTATTGGAAGGTATCGTTGACGGATTTCCCTCCGAGAACTTTGATTTTGAACAGAACAACCTAGACGGTACTACACATTTTTGGGGAGAAATAGGGGTTTCTTACGGTCGTGTTTTATACAATGACCTTGAACGACATTATCTCAAGGGCGGTATTACTTTAAAATACTTATTGGGAGCAGGTATCGCCCAAGGTTCCTCCCAAACGCTTTCTGGAAATTATGATGCTGGTACCGATCAGGTGAATTTGGAGGGGGATTTTGACTACTTGATCAGCTATGACGAAGGTCAAGAAATCAATGATTATTTTAATGATTTCACACCCGGTATTGGAATGGATATCGGTCTTGTGTATGAATTCCGTACAAGAAATTCACGCATGTCCGGCGTAAATGACGATCCTCGCGCACTAAACAAGTACAAAGTAAAAGTGGGCGTATCCCTTTTGGATTATGGCGCTATCAAATACAAACAACTCACGTTGAACAAGTACACGCTAAATGCTTCGGTTTCAGCAGAGGAAGTGGAGAACGACTTTATAGAGGCCATCGAAAACAACGCTACTGTTAACACTATTGAGGGCGATGTCATTGCGGCCTTGCCCACTTCCTTGCGCCTGAATATTGATTATCAGGTCATGGACCGATTGTATATCAATCTTGACCTGAATCAAACCATGGTCGACAAGCGTGCTTTATTCAATAATCACCGTTTGAATCTCTTAAGCCTAACCCCACGATATGAGACGAAAAATGTAAGCGCTTATATACCCGTAAGCTACAGCGAATTGGGAGCTATGGCTGTGGGAGTAGGTTTTAGAATAGGCCCATTAATGGTAGGTTCCGGGAGTATTATATCGAATTTGATAGCAGATAGTTCTCAGATGACCAACGCCTATATTGGACTAAAAATCCCTATTAATCATTAAAGATAAAAGATCGTTTGAGTTTGTTTATGTAATTCCTTCCGCCGATAAATTGGGGGATTTATCGCGGGAGGTTTTAAACGTAATAGCAACCAAAAAAAGAACAAATATGAAAAAGCACTTTAAATTTTTGATTGCCCTACATTTAGTAGGATTGATCGGTTGTGTTCCTACAACGGATGATGAAATCGAAGAAGTACCCATTGAGGAAGGTACTACCGAGGACCCATTTTCGGTGAATGCGAAGATACGAATGGCCTGGTTAAAAGAGAATGGAACAATATCGGATTCGCCCACTACCGCTTTTTTGATGGTAGATGAGGAAGGAATCGAAAAATCGCTCCTCAAGGATAATTATTTGGTAAGTATTGTAGACTCTGCAAACGTGCAAAGCCATTCGATATCATTTTTCGACAGTATTACTGCATATGTGCCTTCAAGAATAGTGAGTGACGACCTTGAACTGGTTATATCCAATTTTGATGATGCCACTTTCTCTTTCGATATGAACATCATTTATCCATCGGAAAAATATGAGTTCGATTTTGAGAATCCCGGTAAAAAGAGTTTGAAGCAGGGGAAAAAAGTGGTGAGAATAGAAAACCAACAACTAGACCCTGAAGTAGCGTCCTCACTCAAAAAGCTAAAAGAGTACACTTTTGGGGAGGGCACGCTAGAAGGAAGCGTCAAAACTGCCAGTTACTTGAATACCCTGCGAATAGGGCTTAACGATGCCTTTAAGGCGGGTAAATTTAAACTATTGTATGAAAATGCGGTGAAACAGCTAGAGCAGGGCAGCTCCACTGCATTTAACCTCTTAAACAACAATAAAGAATTCAAGCGGTTTAAGGGCTATAATTGGAAGACCAATATTTTGAAGGGAATTACGACCAGTATCGCGGAAAATATTGTTACCAATAGCGACTGGTTTGGAACATATAATGCTGAAATATCACTTGCTTTTAGCGGGGCTTTTGCGATTGCAGGCTGTGTTGCCACCTTGGGTGTCGGATGCGCGATAGGGGTGTTGGATTTTGGCATTGACGCGTACAATTACTATCTCGAAAATTTCATTCCCACCCATATTGGTATCATGCGTTATACGTTTCAGGGAACAGATGATGCCTGCGGATGTGGAAATACTACCATGACGGTAGACTTTGGAAACGGGGAAACACAGACCATTGCAAATGGAACAACGGCAAAGGTAGCGCTGGAGGCCGGAACCTATGACCTCAAGTTGAGCTTTACTACTTCGCAGGGAGAAATCCGAACGGAAAGGCTCGTCGTCAACTCAGATAATTTTTCTATTTCATGGTTTTGTTTTTGTACAAATGGTACTAGAAACGGCAAAATGAATGTCTTTATATCTAAAATTTAAAAGTCAAAACCTGGACAATACCAAACCAAAAAGAAACGAACTCAAATGAAAAATACCGTACTATTTATACTAGCAATTTTTTATACTGCCCTGGGATGGGCACAGATCGAGGAACTTTTAGATTCGAATGGGAACCCTATTGTGCTAAGCAATGGTGCGAATCCAGGCTTTGTTGAGTTGAACAATAAATTCTATTTCATTGGTTTGAACAGTAGCAATACCGATGTGATTTACGCGCTGGATACCAACAATCAGGTGTCAACAGAATTTGACACCTTTACCCTAATTGGTTCCAATACGATCGAAGCCTTGACCGTCTTAAACGGACAGTTGTATTTTGTTGCAAGCGATGTAGGCGTACCCAGTTCCAAAAGGCTTTATCGCCTATTTGGTAATAATTCTGCGCAATTAACCTCGAACGAAGTAATCGTTACCGGCTTGGACGAAATGGTGGCCTGGGATGGCGAACTTTATTTTTCGGGAAAGCTTACAAGTACTTCCGATAATGCACTACTAAAGTATGACGGCAATGGCAATTTCAATGTCGTAAATACCTCTGTCCCGGGAGTTGATTTTAATCCGCTTCGACTAATGGTACGGTCCGCCACGAACACCTTGTTCTTTTATACAAGAGTAGGGGATTTTGGTGTGACCGAAGGATTGTGGCGCCTGCATATGGCCAATAAATCTTCCGGGGTTACCACCATTTCCCAAGTGGGCAATGTAGATTGGATCGATTTTTTCAATTTCGCGCCCCCCATTACTGAATTTGCCAATAGAATATATATTATAGGCCGTACAGAAAATGACAGCGAACGTTTCTTGTATCAGGTAAATGGTGCGTTACTGTCAAGGGTAAACAACAATGCGGGCTATGCTACTAATAGTTTCTATGATATTCAAACCAATAATGGCGGTACCACTTACAACGGAAAACTGGCACTTTTTAGGAGTAGCGCCCCCAATAGTTTTGTGTATGATAAACTAGATCTTTTGTCTACCGATAATGCTATTCAGGAATTTGATTTGCCGAACAATGTCTCCGGGGCGCAATTTTATGGTGAGTTAAATGGTGCCCTTATTTTTTACGGTGTAGACCAAACTTCCAGCTTCCTTGAGTTGTTATACGAGTTTCGAGAGAATACGTTTGAAAGCGTATTGCCGCAAATGAGGGTAATCCATGACTATCTTAATAATCAACCTCAACGAACCTACTTTGGGAATACCTTCAACGATCAGTTCTTTTTTTATGGGGCAAGTGTCAATGATTTAGACGAACGGGTAGTGCACCTATACGACCCCCAAACACTTAACTACAATCCCATTATCGGGAATCAAGAACAACTCGCTTTTTTTGGGTCACTTGGGTTTGTAAAAGTGTTACAACAACTATCGTTACAAGACGATACTCCATTTGAAGGGGGAACTAAAATAAACGATTTATCCCCTCTGAACGATTTGGAAGAGGCCGATTACCTTTCTATGAGTTTCATAGATGCGGTAGATTTAACTGGTTTGGGAAACTTGGAACGCGTCTATCGTTTTTTTGATATTTTCAACAACCCTGAATTAGAGACGTTGGAGGGGTTGAATACCAACATTGTATTCGACCTTCAATCGCCCACGATCGTTAACAATTCGAAACTGGTCAATTTTTGTGCCTTACAACCGTGGGCCGTTTCGAACGCTTCTTTTAGCAGCTCTTTCTCCCCATCTGGGAATGGATACGATCCCAGTTTTACCGAATTACAAGATGCAAACACTTGTAGATTAGTGTCCTGTACTCCTTTGATCTTTACAGATACCAATTTTGAATCATTTCTGTTGAACCCTGACCTTCCACAACGGATTTTAGATGGCAACGGGAACCCCGTAGATTTAAATCAAGGAGGAGCAGTGTGTGCAGAACTTGTGGCCACGGTAACAAGTTTAGACCTTACAGCTACTACCAATATTAGCTCCCTGACGGATCTAACTTATTTTTCGGCCTTGAAATTTTTGAATATCGGCGGCGATTTGGTCACGATAGCAAGTATTGACCTTAGTCAAAATTTTGACTTGGAGGTGTTGATCGCCTCGGGCTTCAAAGGCAATGGGTTTGACCTGCAACTTAGGAATAACAGTAAACTTCGGGAATTGTATACCTATAATTCCGGTTCCAATTTAGATATCAATCCCCAAGACAATCCGGAGATCGAAATCTTACGTATCGGAGGGTTCAGTGTAAATCCTTTTAGTCAAACGGTCCTCAATTTATCCGATTATCAAAGGTTAGAGGAGTTTTGGGCGCAAGAATTGAACGGTATTACCTCCTTTGGCCTTTCGACCGCAGCAAATCTGAAAAAAGTATACATCGAACAATGTGGTATCGAGGAGTTAGATTTGAGCGGGAGCCCGCTATTAGATGACATTACTGTTGTATTTAATAGTGAGTTGCAGCAAATCAATCTTAAAAATGGTACTAACAATCCCGCTTTGGAAAACCTTGCCATTGATTTCAATGGCACAGACCTATGTGTGCAAATAGATGATGAAGGGTATGCAGAAGAACAGGTAAATCTTGGTAATTGGTCCATCTCAAATGCCAGTTTTTCAGAAAATTGTGGCTTGGCGAATGCTATTGTAATGTTTGAAAATAGCGCTTCCTCTGGTTTTGAGGTTGCCAATGAGAACCTTCCCAGACTTATTGTAGAAGGTACCGTCTCGAATACCAGTACGGTACGAATCGAGGATTTGACAAACGGTACGGCAACAGCTTCAACCACTACTTCATTTGGTGATTATATCATGAATGGAGGAAACGTAACGTATACGATAACGATTCCGGCAGGTACCTATACAGCGGCCAATCCCATTCCATTGACCGATTTTGAGATTTTGGACGATTTTCAATATGAAGGCAATGAGATATTGAACCTTCAGCTTACCGGTGTTTCAGGAGATTTGGACATTGGGGCCACAGCCGATTTTCAATATACCATTTTAGAAGACGATTATACTGTCGACATCTTAGGCCTCCAAGATGCGGTTGAAGGAGGTACCAATGGTCAGTTTGAATTGGCCTTGTTTGATGATAACGGTCAAAGTGTTGCAAATGCCACGGGAATAGAACTCACAATTGATTTCTTGGATGAAGGAGATGCCATTAGAGGTACAGACTATACCCTGTCGGGCGGGATCATACTAAACGGAGCAAGCTCTGGAATTATAACAGTAATAGCTGTGAATGACAACGATTCCAATGAGGGAAATGAGGAGGTAAGGATAACACTGGTACAGGGACAATATTATAAAATTAACGCTCCTACCCAATCATCAATAGCTATTATAGATAATACCGCTTCGAATGGTCCTTTTGATGTTGAGGTTTATCCAGTAGTCGATGATGAGCAACAAGATGGCACTGGGGAATATACCTACTACATGAACGAGGGCCCTGATAAACGTATCGGTATTGACTTTAACTTATTGGGACTTTCCGCAGCTGAACTTTCGCAATACGAGGTAGAGATCGTTACGCGAGATGGCAGTGCCCTTGCGGGGTCGGGCTTTGACTATATCGGTAGAAACGGTACGGTGGCCCTTACCACGGTAGATGGTGGCGGTAATTTTGATGAAGAGCGGCAGTTTATATCCCTTGTAGATGATACGAACCCTGAGGGAGAAGAACGTTTCTTTATAGACATTACTCCCTTAACCGCCAATTTGCGTCTTATTGATCCCAGCGATGGCTTGGGAACGCCTCTCAATGTTGGAGAGACCCTTACGTTTGAAATACGCATTAGGGATGCCGATGTTGTAAATGATGATACGGATGGGGATGGAGTCTTGAATGTGAATGATAATTGTCCGGGAATTTCCAATGCCGACCAATCGGATATCGACAATGATGGAGTAGGAGATGTATGTGACGATGACCGTGATGGGGACGGTGTGCCGAACAACCAGGACAATTGTCCGGACCTTGCCGGGGTTGCCTCCAACAACGGTTGTCCTCCGTCCGATAGTGATGGTGATGGAATTGCTGATGATTTTGACAATTGCCCCGATATGGCAAATACCGACCAAGCGGATCTTGACGATGATGGAGTAGGAGATGTATGCGATAGTGATCGTGATGGCGACGGTGTGCCGAACAACGAGGACGATTGTCCGGATCTAGCAGGGGTTGCCACCAATAACGGTTGCCCTCCTTCCGATAGTGATGGTGATGGAATTGTTGACAATCTTGATAATTGCCCCAACGTATCCAATGCAGATCAAGCTGATTTAGATAATGACGGGATTGGTGATCTATGCGATGATGACCGCGATGGAGACGGCATTTCCAATTCCGAAGACAATTGTATGGATGTAGCGAATTCGAATCAAGCGGATACCGATGGTGATGGCATAGGCGATGCATGTGATACCGATCAGGGCAATTTGATTTTAGCTCCCGAAGATTTGGAATTAAGGGTAAAGGGCGAAAGTTGTCCCAATGTGCCCAATGGAAGTATAACCGTTTCGGCCAATGTAGATGGTGGATTTACGGTAACGGTCAGTGCCGCCCAATTAACATCACCTGTTTCCGGGCCTTTATCACAATCATCGGAGTTTGTACTAACCAACTTGGCAGCAGATACCTATGAAGTGTGTATTACTACCGAAGAATTTCCAGCTTTCGAACAATGCTACCGTCTTGCGGTTACCACCTCTGAAAATATCATTGTAGATTCCCAAGGTGTCGATAGCGCGGCGCAACTTGTTAACTACACGGTACAGGGGAGCACTTTGTATGTTGCAACCGTGAATGGAAAATCATATACTTACGAATTTGAATCTACGAAAATAACACGGATCAAAGTTCCTTTGGAGATAGGTGAAAATAAACTTCAGATTACCGGGATTTCCGATTGCCAGGGTGTTTTTAAAGATGAAATCGTACTTGGAAAAATTACGGCCTACCCGAATCCCGTTGGTAATATGCTAAACGTAATTGGAATCACGGAGGGGGCTAAAGCCCTTGTTACCATTGTAGATATGCGGGGAACGGTAGTCTTAAAAGCTGCTTATTCCATTAACAAGGGTACCATACAAGTTGCAACCTCGCAATTAAGCAAAGGAATGTATGTGATTTCGCTGCGTGCTGGTACAAGTACTGCTGAATTTAAAATGTTAAAACAATAAGATGAAAAAAATAAGTTTATCTATTCTTGTAGTTCAAATGCTTTTATTGTTCTCGTGTGAGGGAAAGTTTGAACCTATTACGAGCCCCTTAGGGGCTGTGGAATTACAGTTTCCGGAGAATGAAACACTTTGTTTGGAAGGGCAGTTCTTAGAATCTGGTGGCATACAGATTCCATTTCGATGGTCTCCTTCACCAGATACAGGAGAATATCGCTTGGAAGTAACCGATCAAAGTTCGTTGAACACCCAGGTATTGAATACTTCGGAAACCGAAGTGAACTTGGAACTTCGTCCGGGAACCTTATATGTTTGGGAGGTGTATTCCCTGCTTGATGACAAGGAAACGAAAAGTACCAGTTGGAGTTTTTACAGTGAGGGTATAACCGTTAACAGGCACGCGCCATTTCCAGCGCTCATTACAATAAACGATCAAGGCAACGGTGCTGTCGATATCTCTTGGACCGGAACGGATCTTGACGAGGATATTCTAAATTATGACCTCTATTTATCAACGGAGAATCCACCTGCGCTTTTGTTTGAGAACTTATCCGCGAACTTTACAAACGGATTGACGGTTACCTCTGGGCTTACCTATTACGTAGAGGTAATTACTAGGGATAGTTTTGGAAACAGTTCTAAGGGCACTAAAAGTTTTCGGGCTTTATAGTGAATCCAATTGCACCTAATCTATTGCATTCCTATGATCTAAGGGTACCGTTGGCATCTTCATATGGTTTGTTGTTTTTCCATTCTAGTTTGTAATGGAATCCAAAGCCGACTTGGTGGTAGAGTGCCCGATCATCTTTTGCATGAAAGTATAGGCCTCATCTGCCATCACACGACTCATAGGGGGCTCTATGATAATCGTGTCTCCAAAAGAGCATTTCCGGTCTAATAACTCTTTGATTTCTTCATCATTTTCCTTGGTTAAATCGTAAAACAATTGATGGGCTTCGTTCAAACTCTCACCCGTATCCAAGGCGTCACCGTAGATGGCTTTGATGTCGGCAACATCAAAGCGATGTGGTAGGTATATGGTATGGAACTCTACACAGCTACCCTCCAATTCTGACAAACGTTCTAACTCCGATTTTGCGAATAACGGAAACATCTCCGTAGCGGCAACCGACGCCAAGATGGCAGAAATCTCCGTACTCTTGTTGATTTTACTGGTTCGGACCTTCTGTTCCAGATCCATGATTTTTTTCATTATATACTGGTTCTTATCATTTACGATATTGATAAAAACGTTTCGCTGCTTTAGCTGCGTTACGTCGGCAATGGTGTCCGTAAAATTTACAGCGTGGAATAGTTTTAACGCCGAGAGAATTCCGGAATTTTCGTAAACGCCACCATCATTGTAATGCCCCTTGGTTTCGATTTTTGCAGCGGGACTGAGCAAAGGAAAACGATTTGAGGTTGATACTGCGTCATAGAAGCTCAGGGTAAGGGAGTCGCTTTTTTCCGATATTCCCTTTGGATCATAATCCGTTTTATAAATTTCGAGGATATTGTCCGTTTTTCGATAAAGCAACTTTCTAGCGGCCTCATTTTCTACCCTGACCGACACGGCCATACCCCCCTTACCTTTCACGTTGGTGGAATTGGATATCAGTATAGGGAATTGATTGTTTTCTTGTTCGTACAGCGTTTTCCAATATGCTCTATAGGGAGTGGGTTTGCATATTTGGTCCGCGTTGTTCGTGAGTTTTGCATACCGCGCCATAGCCTTTGAAGCTCGATCTTTGCCGCTGAGTTCTATTCCTGGCACTAGCAAATGATTAAAGGTGTCTCGACCAAATATATGGGTAAGGTCCAAAGACAGAATGTTTTCGGTAGCAATATCGGTGATGAGGCCATCCCAAAGGGTAGTGTCTTTATTGCACTTCATGATTGCCGCCATATTGGCCCAACCTATTGTTCCGCCAGAGGCCCCGGAAATGCCTACTGTCTTCTTGAAAAAGTCTGGGTCCCTATCATGTAAGGCTTCCAAAACGGTCATGGTCCAGGCATTCGATTTCATTCCACCACCATAACCGTTTATGTAATAACGCGTTTGTTGTTCAGGCAGGTTGCCAACATAGGTTTCCAAACTGAGTTCTTGATCCTTTTTACGTTCTAGCAGGGGTAGGGTGAAAAGTTCATTGCTGAATTCCCTACCAAGCCGGTTGCATACAAATAATATCAAGGCGCTTAAGATGAGCAGAAATTTGAAACGTCGTTTATTGCGGACAGCGAATACTTCGCAAGAATGGCGGTAGTAAATGAGGCTCTTGGACACGACCACTACAATTCCGTAGTAAAAGAACAGGCTAGAAAGAATAATAAGAATCGGGTTGAAATAGAGAGATAGTTCACTATTGATGTTTATAATCAAAAAGAACAAGGCATTGATAATACCGACCAAAATGGTGAACTGTAAAAAAGTTACATTATTACTGAGGGCACCCGCCCCCAAATTGCGTAAAAGATCATAGTAACCTCCCTTAAGGGCAAGACCCTCCACTCCTTCTCCTTCTTCTTTGGGGTTGAGTTCCTCGAAAAAGCGTAATAGGTTTACAACCTTGCAACGAAAACTTTGAGATGGTTTTTGAGATGATTTTTTCAAACGATCGGATGCTTCCGTTAACTCCTTCAAACGATCCGGGTCTTTCCTTATCTTTTTCAGAAGATCGGAGTCTTCTTTTAATTCTTTCAAATAATCGGAGTCTTCCATGGATTTCTTCAAACACTCAGAATCTTCCTCTGCAGTCCGTAACATATAAAAAGAGTTGATAATGGCACGGTATTTTTTCTTGTAGAAAACAAAGCGAAGTAAGGATCGGTAGGTTCTGTAGTACACATAAGAGAACAGTTGTAGAATAATACAGAAAAGACTCCAGAGACTGGTTACTTGGGTATACCGGCACTCTTCACACCAAAAAAAGAAAACTACGAGTCCCATATGCACCAACACTGTGAAGGTAAAGAGCAATACAAAGCGGTTCACATATTTTTTGATTCCTATAAAGGCTGCTCTCATTTCCTCCGGTTTCCCTTCACGAATAGCCCCGCAGCGGTCTGGTTTTACCTCCTTTTTGATATTTTCATTTGTTACCGGATTGTCACCATCGTAGAAGCCCGGCAGTCGTTGGCGAAGGTATGGGGCCACTTGGGCATACCATTTATCTTTGATTTTTTTTTGTTTGTATAGGGCAATGATACCCCATGCCAACAAGATCAGGGCTATTTTAGAAGTCTGAAAAGGCCAATCAAAGTTGACCTCCGAAGTATAGGCGAGCATATAAAACAGCGCCGTATAAAAAAGGATACCAAGAATGCGGTACAAAAAATTCACTTTCCCTTCTTCCTTCCTACCTTGGGAATTGTTGAATGCCTTGTTGTACTTGTAAAAGATGGTGCCGATCAATCCCCATCTAATTTTGGCCATGTACCAGTTGCGGTATTTTTCATTGATATAAAAGTAACTGGGGTAGTGCGCAAGTACAACCGCAAAAGTGGGTGCCACTAAAAATAGAATGATCAGATTTAAAGGGTGTTCGTACAAATTGACGATGATGGAGTTTACCTGGGTGGCCCGGGGTAAAAAAGACCCTAATATGAGGAGGATGACCAGACTGTAGACCGAAGCTTTTAAAAACCGTAGCAAGGTGGTAAGGTAGTTTTTAAACGAATAGTGAAAAAATACCAGCAAGGCGCTCAAGGCCACAATTCCGTACGCGATCAGTTTGGCGCTTGCGATTTTTTCGGGATACTTTTGATGGAATGCATAGCTATAATTTTCGATAAAATCAAGTCCCAACGCTGCAACAGCAACAAAGCTAAAAAGGCCGAAAAGTATTTTTGGCTTTACGGTAGACGGATTGTAAAATGTACGTTTAACATACATCCAAATAGCCGCAAGGAGTACTGGTGCCCAGATACAGTCAACAATAAAAAAAGCATAGTACGGCACCATCCCAAAATTTTCATTTAACAAGCTTTTAAGGAGCTTTGGGCTAATGGCTTCGGTGAATTGTGGGTGGGAAACAATTCCAGGTATATAAGAGAAGTCTGCTAACAACCACAGTACGATGGTCAAAATGAATAAGCTATAGAGGTGTGCGGGACTTACGCTTTTTGTTTTTAGATAGTTTACTAGCATTCGTTCTTTTTTTGGTTGGGTGGTCAAATGGTTTATAGGGAGTTCTTAGGTGATGGCGCCCCCTCCCTTTAAGTATCCATCAGTAAAATATTTCCCAAGAAAACGGACCATGTTATCCGAGAAAATGGCATCCGCAATTTCGGTGGGGTTCATACCCAGTTGCAAGTCTGCAAATTCGGAATCGCTAAAGGGAGTTTCAGTGGGTAACGAAAGCACCCGAAAACCTTTCATAAAAGGTTTGCCATTTTCTGTAATGGCTTTTACGACGCGGAGCTGAAAATCATCGAGTTTTTCGGCGGTATTGAAGTGATCAAAGGGATCTACAATACCGTCATTGTCCGTTCCCAGACAAATGGTTTTCCATGCAGTTCTTTCAGCAATCAGGTCGTTGGGTGTGGCCTGGTTTTTTGCCCGTATGTGGGCTAAATTAACCTTTAGAATATGAAAGATATTCGTCAGGAACATTTGAGCGTGTAAGCGCTTAACGGGTTCATCGGTCACTAGTTTTTTACTGTTTTCTTTCAATAGCTTTTTAAACTTGCCCCCTGGCATGCGTCCATCGTGCATGCATACTCCAATGACCCCATCGGTATCAAAAATTTCTATAATATCCTCGTCCGTAAGGTTGATGTTCCATCGGCTTACATACGAACCTTCATCGTATTTGTTCATATCGGGCAGCTTCCGCGCCTTTTCCCTGGTGGCAATTCCGTTGACAGCGGTATGACTGCAAATAATGGGTACTGGATCCCCATTTTGGCGAAATTCGTTGATAATGGCTATAAATTCATCACGGGTTTGGAGCGACATGTGTTTGGTATCGATCAAAATTCTTGGGCCGTTATTCCTAGAGAGTAGGTGGTCTTTGATCAAATGTTTGCCAAAGGCCGTAATGCCCTTGCCCAAGCCCAAGCGTTGGTCAAAGACATCCATAAACCCGGGAACGATTCTGTTCTTGGCGTCGGCAAAGCTTTTGGCGTGTCCGGAAAGTAAATTGTTGAAATGATGGGAAAACGTAATAAAAAAGGGAGGGAACTCAAACTCGTTCCCATTCTTTACGCGCTGAATATTGGTGATAAAACTATTTTGCAAGTTTTGTTGGTCTATGGGATCCAGGGTGTCGATACTTTCTTTAAAAAAAAGATCTGAACTACGGTAATTGCCCAAGGCATGCATTCCTTCCGCTGTAATAATGCCCAGTACTTCATTATTGGAGATATGCTGTTGGTACTCCGCGAAGTTCTTTACCAATCTAAAAGTGGGTTTGTTGGGAAAGTCATTGTTCGAGGAAGAAGTTAAATGACTTTTTTTTAAATAGTCGTATTCCTCTTTATAGTCGATATCAAAATAATCAATGTTCGGGGCATCATAAATTTGGTCTACATAGCGCTTGGCGCGCTGTTCAGAGAATCCTGTAAGCATTTGGATGATCTTGTTGTCCACATCGCGTTTTACTTTTTTTCCAAAAATCCATTTCAACAGGGTTCTTTGTACCCAGGAACCTTGTTTAAAAGGCCTACTTGGTTTCATAAACGGCCGTTCGGGAGGGTAAATGGCTGCGAACACCAAACGATTTCCCCCTTTATAACAGTTTTCAAGATTGCACTGGGTGTATACTGCCATATTTTTGACAATGCCCCCCACCAAGAGTTTTCGAAGGCTCACCGTTTTAAAAAGATCTTTGGCTTTTTCATTGGTGAAGGGTACCCATATATCTTTGATTTCGTCATTTCCGTTGGGTTTCATTGCCGGGTGGCAATGAAGGTCGATAATTGGTTTCGGCATTTGATGCGGCTTTTTTGTTTAAAAATAGGGGAAGGGATAAACGCTCAGTTTTCTTTGACGACGGGTAGGTGGCCCAGCAATTAAAAGTTATTGACCTACATAACGCGATGAATACTGACAGAAAAATAGCGATAATATTTCAGAAAGTAAAACTGTTTATAGCAATTTGAGCGTTTTTTTATAGTACACATGCAACAAGGCAGCGAAAACTAATAGCTGAAGGTCTTATCCTGCTTTTTCAATTCTTTTTTAATTCCTTCAAAAACATCTTCTTGCAATAAGGTTTTGCCTTTTCGAGCATACGCCCTAAGCGTTGCATAGTACATAACATTCACAATTTCTGCCCCCGTAATCTCATACTTTTCCGAGATTCGTTCCCAGTCAATACTTTTCTCTTGTTGCAAGTTGGACGGAATACTTTGAAGCCATAATTGATAGCGTTCTTTTTTGCCGGGCAACGGAAAATGAATGATGTTGTGAAACCTTCTCAGAAATGCATCGTCTATGTTATTTTTGAAATTCGATGCAAGTATCAAAAGTCCTTGAAAATCCTCTATACGTTGCAGCAGATAGGAGACTTCTTGATTCGCAAATTTGTCGTTTGAGCTTTGCACATTGGTTCTTTTGCCGAACAAGGCATCGGCCTCATCAAAAAATAAGACCCAGTTCTTTTTTTCTGCTCTACTGAAGACCAACTCAATATGTTTTTCAGTTTCACCGATGTATTTGGATACTACTTGCGACAAATCGATTCGGTATACGGGAAGTTGGAATTTTTTACCTAATAACGAAGCGGTCAAGGTTTTTCCTGTACCCGCTTTCCCATAGAATAAAACGCGGTATCCTGGTTTTATTCTTCTGCCAAATGTAGGGTCGGCCTGCACTTTTTGATGATGGGATACCCACAATTCTATATCGTTGATATGTTCTGCAGTCTGTGGGTGCAACACCAAATCTTCCCATTGCATGGCCGTAGTGATTTTTCTCGCCGGAAATTCCACACTGTATACGGGAGCCGCTTCCTTTCCCAAAAGAATTTTTTCCATCCAGTCCGGGTCGGGGAGCAGTCGTCCGCTCATAGAAGGTTCCCCATAAGGTACACTTGCTACTTGTAAAAGACCATGGGCTGCGAATTGCATATCACTATTGAACATGCGCTGATGGCGTAAGCGTTCCTGTAGATCAGTGCCGGCCAAAAGAAATAGTGCTGTTTCCCCAGTAGGTAAAATACCCCTATGTTGCTGCCCTTTGATTCCGCCAAAGGCTATGAATTCTCCACCTTGAGGGAGTGCTTTTGCCATTACTTCCTCCAAAAAACCGGGTTTTACATAGGGTGTAATGGCTAACAACAATACCAATTTTTCTCCAAACGAAAAGGAACCGGGAAGTTGTAATACCTGCTCAAGACAATCTGTAAATTCGTTGGTTTCAAAGGAAGCCAGGGTGTGTTTTTCGGAAGTTGCCTCGTTCTTGATTCGGGCCACGATCAATTTGCCCAATGTTTCTACGGCAAGGGTGAAGTGATCTGGGTTCTTTGCAACGACCTTCATTGTACTTTCAATACCTCTCATAGCGGATGACCTTATAGGATTCGTTCTTGTTTTTTGCAATGCTGCGATAATCCGGGGGAGTGATAGTGTGTTTAAGATACCACATATTTAAAACTTTCTAAAATAGTTTGCGTTTATTCTTCCGGAGGAGTATCGGGGGCCACTTCAGAGGGTTCTTCGCATTCCAGGTCTACTGGCACATGGAAGGGGTCTAGGGCCGCACTTGCAGCATTGGCGGCCGCCATTCGCGCCTGCTCGTCGGCATTGTGCAATTGTTGCACATACGCTTCAATACCAGTACTCGGACCTGTATAGTCTATAGACAGGGTTACCGAACCATTGTATTGTTCAAAGGCGGCAACATGTTCCTGCTCGTGCGGGGCCAGCTCGTTCGAAATGGCGTTCCGCACCCTTTCTTCCTGGCAATTGGTGAGTCCATCGGGAATGCTTGGCAGGGAAACAGACGTGGTTACATGGTAATTGATTTCGTAGCCCCCGGTATAGTGCCAACAATCACCCTCGGTACATCCAAGGCCTTCTGTTGTTGGTGTCCGTTCTAGTGAAGTAGTACGTCCGTTACCACCATCATAGCTAGCATTGGTTACGGCTTCCAGCGAAATCGAATTTCCAAAAACGGTCTTTGAGCTCGGTTGCCCCGAATAGTGAATATCGGGTACGCGTTCAGGTACCATGATGCGATCTTCTTGTAGTTCCGCTTCCTTTTCCATTGCCTTGGCATCTGTTGCAGGGGTATTTTCATTGATCGCCTCATCGGTTTCTTCTTCCTTGTTAGGTGCCTTCGTATCCTCTTCTGCCAGCATTTGAATGATTTGCTTGCCATTTCTTTGTTGCTGCACGTGCTTTAATTCGTGGGCAAACACTTGCTTTTCCTCCAAGCTATCGGACTTCAAGCGTTCCGTATTCAGCACAACATGATTTTGCCATGTAAATGCCTTGGCCCCGATTTCCTTTGCTGCATTTGCCGCCTCTTGATCGTTATGTACCTGTACATTTCCAAAATTATCGTTCATCTTAGCCTCAAAGAAATTTCTTTTTTGCTTGGGAATGGCGCTGCCCTTGCTATTGATGTTTTTCATGTAATGCCCGAAAAAATTGCTTTTTGCAGCCGCCTGCCCGTCCGATTTTTTCTGTACGCCCTTCTTTTCGTCGTCCTCGCATTTGTCGCATTTGCGCTGTACTTGGGACTCGAAGAAATTTTCGGACTGTGTATTTTGCTGCGCGGGCTTTTGTTTTCGTACCCGTCGCCGTCTTGAGGATTTATTTTTCATTTTTTTATCTTTAAATTGAGGATATACTACTACATATCGTTATCCGGTCCTATTGCACCTACTTGTGTATTATTTACATAGTACTTAACTCTTCTTGTTTTTCTCCTTAATTCATTTCCACCGCTTTGTTCTTTTGCTTCCAGCAGTAGTTTTTCGAATATTTGGTTCATTAGTAGGGTCCGATTTATTTCTGGGGAATCTGGTATTGTTCCATCACGCGTTAATCTATTCAGAATAGAAGTGGCTAAAGACCGCCCGTCGTTAAACTCCTTGGTCGCCTCAACTCGCATATCAAAATGATATATTTCACCTTCGGCAAGCGTTCCATTTTCTACTTCAGCTGCAGCTTTTCGCCCGACCCAATCATTTATTCTGCGTTCAATTCCGGCCATGATGACTCTGTTGAAATTGGCGCTTGTAAGAATGATATTCAGTGCTTGTGCCTCGCCAGGTCCTTGGAACCTATTGGCAATTAAATGAGCTCTATCCAATCCTGCAGTAGTAGTGTTCATGCTAGACCGCCCCGAAACGCCCGTATCGCGTTGTCTTGCCAATTGGGAACCACTGATCTGTTGCCTTTCCAATCGCACGTTTGCTGAAGGCTCTACATCATTTTCCATGATCGATGCTTCAAACCTATTTCCGTTTTGAGTTGTTACGACAATGTCGAACTTATCTCTGGTATCCCCTTCGAAATCTACGAAATCAAGGTTGGCAATTTGATACTCTTGATGATCGTTGGTATTACTACCAAGCTGTAGTTTGCCATCATTGTCAAAGTGATAGGCTTGTAAACTTGAATTGCCACTACGTCGAATATGTGCCCGTCCCGTACCTGATTTGTCAACTACTGAATAGCCTTGACCGCTGACCAGGTCCCTTAATCGAACTCCGGCTGCATTCAAAGCGCCGTTGACGGTATAAACGGTTCCGATATTTCCTCTTAGGAATCCGTCAACGGCTTCTGGCATCAAATTAAAGACAACGATGACCTTTGTCTTTAAGAGTTGCATTTCAGCATCCAATTGAGTTTGTGCGGTAGCAATTCGCTGTTCGTCGCCCGCTTCGTCGGCAGCGGCCAACGCATCGGCTTTTTGTTTAGCAATGGTATGTTGAGACGCTACTTCTTCCACAGCGCCAAGCTTATTGGAATCGCCTGCAGCTTGGTTACGCCATTCGGTAATCTGATTTTCCAAGTTCATAGGGTTACTTGCCACCTTAATGGTTGCAGTGCTACCGCTTTTTTCCACCCACAATCGATGTGATTCCCCTCCGGCGCTGAAACCAAAGACAGCCCCGAATGCCGCCCTGATGCCACTAACAACCCGTTCCCCAAACTCAATAACACGCAGCACCCCGTCAATAATAGGCCTGCCCATGCGCAGGGCCTTGGCCACCAACCAATCAATACCCTCCGTGATTTTAACGCGGATCGCTTGTATGATCTCCGCAATTCTTCTTCCGATACCGCCCAAGCCTACCTGGTTTGCCAAGAAGCCTATGAGAACAGGAATGCCTCGCGCCATGGCGCCTTCTAAGAAATTGGCCGCAGCACTCACATTACCGGCCGCAATTTCCGCAATACCATTTACGAACGAATTCAGAATTTCCAACATGGCCCGCAACTGTTCAATAAACGACTGGATGGCCCTGTAAATGGCAATGACGCTATTAATAACTGCCATAATACCTGTTGGGTCGAGCATGCTGAGCAATTTCGTGGTCACCGAGGCGATGATACGTGTCATAATCCAATTTTTGGCAGCATCGAGGACCATATTCCATAGTTCACTTAATTTCTCCTGTACATATTCCCAAATGGCAATGGGACCTCGCTCCATAACATCTTTGATAAAGCTCCAGATACCGGTGAGTTTATCCACGGCTCCTCGGATTTTGGCCACTTTTTCTGCCCCGATTTGCTCCGTAAGCTTTAACCAAACCCGCTCCATAATGCGATCAACGCTAATGCCCAGGATCTGCATGATCAGGTTCAAAATACTCTTGAAGCTCAAGTCAGGCGGCATTTGAATACCCAATTCCCCCAAAGACCCGAACAACCATGAGGCAAGGCCGCTCATTAAATGCGTAAGAATATTATCGAAGAATTGGGTAAAACCCTGTTTAATTCCTCTTAGAATGTTTTTAAGGAAACCAATCGGGTCACGTTTAATATTCCCAAAGGCCTCCAAGGAGCGTTGAATGATGTTATTGACCGTTTCAAAGGGGAAGTTCATCGCAATAAGCAGAATCTCGACGACGATTTGTACAATGGTCATCACAAAACGTACAAGGCGTATCACGGGATTTCCGAAAGTGGCAATAATTCTGGCAAAAACACCTAGAGGGTTTAAGAAATCGTTCCAGTCCAGAGAGTCCCATAAACTTGTAAATAGCCCTACGACATAGTCCCAAGTAAAGTCGAGCTGGGCAACGGCCCTATTGACCTTTTGGGTCATTTGATCTATTTTTCCACTTTCTTTGAGTTGTTGGAATTGTGCTTCCCCACCCTCCATTAAACTGAAAAATCCATGGATCATGTTTTCAGTGTTTCTACGCACAACTGCACCCGTAAAGGGATCCCGACCAATGAGTACGGTGATTAGGAAGTAGCCCCTAGTCTCTTTGGCATAGTTACTTAATCGGGTCAATAGGGCATCTTTGAGAATACGCACCAAAATCACCATGGCATCGGTAAAGAAAGCAATGATCCTGTTGATAGGGGTGAGGAAGGCTTGCGCGATACGGGTAAACGTTTCTACGGGACTGAAGAGGCTTTCAAAGGTGATCAACTCCCATATGGTCGTAAAGATATTCCCTACATCGCTTACCAAATCCTGTACTAGTCCAATACTGCGGTCGATCCAATCCACGCATTGTATGAAAATGCCGTTTTCGATCATTTGTGCCTTGATCTGTGTTCCCCGGTCTCCGAGTACTTTTAACGAGGCATTGAGAATGTTGGTGCCATTGAAGGCCACTTGTTCGCCGGTAATGGGGTCTTCCCCCAAGAGCAAGACCAAGAGGTCGTATGCATCAGGGAAATATTCTTTTACAAAGGTCACCAGCGTACTGAGGGCAATGTCTTTTACCATGGTCAAGAAATCGCCCCCGACTTCGGCGACAAAGTCAACAATGTCGGTCACGATCGACCGGAACAGGTCGGCTACATCGCCCATCACCCTTTCCGGATTCCCAACATCGTCAATACTCAACCGGTTCCAAAAGTTTTCGAACCGAGATTCTACGGACGATATGAGCGCCGAGAAGCGTTTGACCGAATCGAATAACCAGTTGGCAACAGGGTTGATTGCCTCAAAATACTCCAATACCCATTTCACCATACCGCCTCCTAGCGGGATGATATCGAGTACGGCATCCAATAAGGTCAAAGGCGTTTTATCTACCCCGCGTCCGGTAATAGGATCATACCCCAAAATGTAACTCAAAAGGGTATAGCCGGGAATCTCCATTACAAAATCGCGCACCTTATCGAGCAACCAGTTTTTGGCAGCATCGAGCCCCTCTTCGATGAGGTCTGCCACGTCGGAAGCCAGCCCCGAGACTGCATTCCATGCGTCACCCAACCAGCCGCCTTGGATCATCGCACCGGGAGATTTGTTTCGTACGCGTTGTGCAGGGGTCTTATCTGCTTTTGTTTGAATCAGACCAGGGGCTTCTTCGTTTTCATAGGTTGCCCCGTTTGAAGCAAACCCGCCCGGGCTTCCTATTTCGGAGCGCTGCAGGGTCTCTTCTTTATTTTCTTTTTCCAAGCCATTGGTTTTGGCCTGTACGGTGGTTTCTTCTTCCTCTTCTTGGCCTTCGAGCGATTTTGCTTGGACAGCGGACGCTTCCTTTGTTTGAATTTCTTCTTCCTCACTTTCGTTTTCCGCTTTCCGGCTTACATTGTACTTTAACTTTCGGAGCTCCTTAAAGGTTTTTGGTTCGGTATCCTTATCGCCATGTTCCGGACTTCGTAGATTTCCGGTTTTCGCAACCAACGGATTAAAGAATGCGTGCCAATTACTAATGTCATGGGTCTGTACCTGTATTTCTCCCCCCAGGTTGTCATCACCAGCGGTATTCCCGTTGACGCTCTTCACGCGGTTGGTGCCCTCCATTCCTACAACAAGGCCATAGTGGGAGCGTTTCTGTTTGAAGGCCAAATCTCCCGGTTTGGGCGTATATCCCGGAGGGTACGCCGCTTCCGGAGGAATAAATGCCTCGCCCAGTTTCCATTTGGGCATGGGTATTCCTGCCTTGTTTAATGCCCAAAAGGCAAATATGCCGCACCAACTTGGCATAGCGTCCCTATTTTCCTTTTTGTTGGTATCGGTTTGGTTGGGCACTTGCCCTTTAATGATAGCTTTCTTTTTAATGTGTGGTTTATAGACAACACCCTTTGCTCCGGTAGGCCCGTTAACAATTTTATCTTTGCCGAAGGTGGTCTCAAAATAATCGAGTAGTCGTTCCCAACCATATCTGTTGCCATCGGCGCCTTCCTTGTTGGCGATGACCTTGCCTTGTTCCCCTTCTGCAAGTTCTACGGCTTTGGTGAGTTGCGGCGCTATCTGACGTTGAAGAATCGTTTTTCGCTGAACAGCGGTGAACGTGTGCTTTCGTTGTTCATTGGCATGCACAGGTACGGCCCCTTGCTGAATGGTATGGGTTAATTCATGCGCAAGGAGTGTCTGCCCCGATTTCGAACCGGGGTCATATTTTCCACTGTTAAAGTAGATGTGATTTCCGTAGGTAAAGGCATGCGCGTTTACTTGCTTACTCATTTGCTGAGCGCTCGTATCGGTATGGATTCGTACCGCACTGAAATCTGCCCCGAAACGGGACGACATGAAGTTTCCGACTGTTCTGGCCATAGGCCGACCGCCGGAGGTGGAATTATGCAATTTACTTTGAAATTGCGCGGCTCCCGCCGGAGGTCCGCGGCCACTCAATTGTACCACATCCGAGTGATACCTTGAGGAGGGCCGCTGGGCGGAATATGCTTGTACGGTTTGCTTGTACGTCAAGGACGTTGCTTGTGCACCGATGGTGTTGCCTTGCGTATCACCGCTATCCTTGGTTTGTATCGTACCGTCTTCATCTTGCTCGCCGTCTGCCATACGCTGTATGTGCATTGAGGCGGTTTGAACGGTCTCTTCTTCTTCCTCCTTGCCTTCTTCCTGTCGTTGTACTTCGGGGGCGGCAATAGCGGTCGGCGCTACCTTTGGGTCTGGGGTGTTCACCACCCGATCGGCAATGAGGTCAGCCTCTTTTTCATAAGAGTCGTCTGGTTTGTTGACCCGTAGTTTGGGCTGTATGGCCGGTTTAAAAAAGGAAGGTTCAGACGTAGGTTCCCCTGACTCTTTTTGAGGGCCAAAAAAAGTTTCAGCTGTCTTGCGTTGCAAGTTTACAGCGGGCTTTACCGTTTTATCTGCTGTTGAAAACAACTCTTATTTTTTAGTCCATTCTACAAAAAGAATTTGCCTCATCCAGTTGAATCGAATGGTATTGAAATTCCACGGGACATAGTTGAGCAAAATATCCATTGTTTTTTCCTCTATGTATAGGTAATAGAAACCATTTTTTGATTTTAGTGCGCCGGTTCGGTTCAGGAAAGACATTTGAAGACCTTGCGGACTCGTATTCTTAAGCGCTTCCCAATGCCCGATGATGGCATTTAGTAGTTCTGCAATTTTTTCGTCCAATTTTTTAGAAGGTCGTATGGCAACATCGCAGTGTTGGCCAAGTTGCAAGCCCGCCAGTATTTTAGGCAAGCTAAGTTTCCATTCGGGAGCTTTCTTTTCACCCGTTGCCAAATAGTGCAAAAGAATCGGGATTTTTGTTTTCTTAAGCAACTGTCCGTTCCTATCAAGGTGCCCGGTGTTTTTTAGGAAAGTCGCAAGAAAGGGTGCTACCAATACCAAACCTGCCTGCCCCACATATGCCCCTTCAGGGATCAGGGCCGGCAATGTGTCCATCTTCTGGTCTGCCTCTTGTTGGCTATACATATACTCTTTCGTTGGCCAAATTGTCCTTGATTTTAAGATGCTTCCCTCTATTGCCAGCAGTTCCATAACCGCTAGAATTTCTTGAGGAATATGAATCGTGGCCAATGGGATTCTTTTTGAGGCGATATAGTACCGTATCGTTTTTGAAAGCACCACGGCGAGTGATGGCTTGGAATACGGTAAAGTCGAAAAAAGCAAATGATAAAAATCATGCAATGGGGTAGGGGCGTGAAAATGTTGCGGATGCCCTTTCAGTAGTGTTAATACTGCTTCAATTTGTTTGTCGACTTCCTTTTCCCTAGTCAACCTGGCAATAAACGAATGATGCAATTTGGTATTTTGCAAACTGAAGAAACGTGCAAACGCACTCTTGTTTTGGATCGAGATAAGCCATTGTTTTCGAAGGACTTGGTCATGTAGAAGGGTGTCAAAAAAGGAAGTTACCAAATTGTCCCAGGCTTCCTTTTTAAAATGTTCGTTGAGGTAACCTGATCGAAGATACCTAAGCACAATTTGAGATTGGTATTCCGGCACGGTCATAACCGCGTCTTTTTTTTCTCGTATCGCTTTCTTTAAGGAACTGTACACTTGATCCCAAATGAAGGCTTGTACCTTGGTAACGTCTTCGAAGATGTTGGATGTTTCTGGCAGTTCCAGGTTTATTTCCAAGGCTTGAATCTGCACCATGGTATTTGTATCCGTAAGGTTTTCCGCATGATGGTCGATTGCCTCGAGGATGTTGGTTTTTGCCCAGGCTACAACCTCATTGCTTCGGGGCATTTCAGATGCTGTCTGGCCCAATTCAAAGTGTAGTACTGCGTTGTGAATGGTATTCTGTTGCATCGTTTTTTTCAAATTCGTTATAAATATCCTCGGGAAGAGGCGTGCGAACGCATCTTCCCTGAGGATTGGGCCTTCGGAAAGGCCCTTTTAGGACGCAATTTTCATTGCAGACCTTATGCCGCTTGGGAAAACCCCAAGGGCTAGGCCTTCGGAAAGGCCCTCTAAAGAGGGAGCAAAACGCCCCCTAGCTGTTGATCAACTTATATGAAAGCTTAGTAAGTTGCCTTCATTGATGGTGATTTTAAATATTTTGGAAGGTTCCCCGTAAATGGTTTCCCCGTCTTTGTTAATTGATAGTACTAAATAAAAGTACATGTTATGATTTGGTGAACTAAGTCCCATTGGTTGAATTCTACCGTTGCTCTTTCGTGCCGTAAAGTAGCGATCGGGTTTGATATCAATATCCGTCGTACTATCGGTAATCGTAAATTCATTAACACGTTGATAGTAATCGAGGGTAATAGCGGCTTCCTTTCTAAATCCGGCTTTTGTAGGTTCACTTAGCCGTTTCTTGGGTTTGTAACGAAGTAAGTGCAGCTTGGGGCTGTATTTCAACCATTCACGGTCGCTACCGAGCAAGTTTACTTCCATGAGATGTACCTGCCCGTTTATGTCTACTTCATCGGGCGGTGTGCTGCTTCCTATTGCATTGTCTGAATTATAAGCGACCAGCGAGTTGAAAGATCTCCTTTTTAATCCCCATCGCAAGTTCATGGAAGGCAGTTCAAAGGTGGTTGTTTCGGTAGGTGGCACCGGTGTAGGGGTGTCCGGAAGGTCCTCCGCGTTGACGACCATATAGTTCATGGCCATGCAGGATGCCTTGCACATATTGGGGACGAAAAAATCAGCGATGACCGTACCCTCCTGAAATTGATTTATCAAGGTGGATATATCTTGATCGATTCCTCCTTCTTTGTCCGCCCCGTCGATTATTTCAAATACATCATTGAGACCGGCCGCCTTCACCGATTCATTGCCGCTGTTTCTTAAATTCATAAAGGGATTTTCCGCTTTTGCATTTGTACTGGAAGCCATGTAATTGTCAAGCGGTTTTTCCCTTGCTTCTTCCGCGGCGGCAAATGCCCTGGATCCCCCGGTACGACCTTCGGGAGTCATGATAATTGTAAGCGTATTATTGCTTGCTACCGGTACCTCTTGGGTTATATACCCTACAAAAGATGCAACGAGTATCGGGTTTGGACCCTTGGTACTTATATTGAAATTGCCATCGAAATCGCTCTGAGTGCCTGTGGTCGTTCCTTTTTCGACGATGCTGGCACCCGTAATAGGCGCTCCGGTAACGGAAACGACCTTTCCTGTAATACGTCTGTTCAAATCCCTTATTTCGGCCTTGTCATTATAGACTAAAATTAGGGTGCCCCCGACCGTGACACCTGCTTTATGTTGTATACCGGGATTTTTAAAGGCATACAAGGCGAAGGTCTGGTTGGCCATGAAAAGTACGTAGTTGATAAGGAAATTTCGATACAATACTTTGAATACTTCTCCTTTGCAAATCCGAACAATGGCATCCAGGGTACCTTCTAAAGATGCCGGTAGATCAATTTTTGCTAAATCGAAGGCCAAAGTCGTTAATATGGCCAATTGTGCTGCATCGTTAAGGCGTTGGGTAATGGTATTAAGCTGCAGCTGTACCAGGCCGTCTGGCAATGCCTCGTGAATTTTTTCCATGTAATACATCAACGCGTAGGGAATGCCTCCTATGGCTTTTTCGTTTATGGATCCATCGGGATTTTTGAACCCGTTCATGCTTACCAATGCTTCATAGCTGATGTAGGGCATATTCCTTTGCTGAGGATAGGTGGCATCGAAGATGGCCCCATAGGTATTCGTCTTGGTCCTATAGGCAGGAAAGCCCTTTCGAACGAGGGCCGATTCTGGAATGTTTGTTGTTTGTACCATACCGCCTTCTTGGCCGAACACCGGAAAATTGTAGAAAAAAGCCATTACTTTGGTAATCGTGCAGCGCAATTCTGCGGCATGTGCATCGTATTGAGATTCAATATCTGCAAAATAACAGCGGAGTTCACCAATGATTTCCTTATTGCCCGACATGATATCGAACAAGCTATTGGCACTGGTCAACAAGCTTTGGATCAAAGCAAAAATATCTCCGTTTAAGGCCACTACATCAATTGGCAATCGCTTTTCTCGCTTTATTTTCTGAATTTCCGACAAGGCACTTTTCCAATTCATACCAACGTGTCCTTCGACCCTTAAAAAATTAAAAGGTTCAAGGTCATAGTTCAGCGGGGAACTTACAAACGGAGCACTGTTGTATTGTTCGGCGTCGAATGATAAGTTCGTATTTCCCTTCTTCAGTTTTGTTTTTTTATAGTTCCAATGGTTGTAGAGCTCATCTGGGGCATTTACAATATCATAGTAAAAGGGAATTGCTTTCTCCGATAAGGGTAAATTCCCATAACTGCTCGGCGTTATTTTTATCATTTCCTGGCGCGCGCCTGCGAAGGCTGTTGTTCTTGGGATGCTTAATTTTTGAAGAAGCAGCACCATTTTTTTGAGATGGAATTTTACACGGCCCTCTGAGCAGCCCCCGCATGAAAAAGCAGGTGATGCAATCCAATGGTGTTTAAACTCTTCTGCCGTGCTAATCGCATTCCCTAGAATTAGATGCCTTGGGAACAGTGCTTCGTTCGGGCAACAAATGGCAAGGCATTCATTGCAAAGTGAACGTAACTCTTCATAGGCTAAAATCAAATCGGAGAAGAAATCATAGTAATACTGAACATGTAATAACTGCTCGGCACTGATCGTACCATTGAACAAGAATGCAAAGGAATTTCGCAGACCGGAGAACGGGTTGCTCGGAAATTCATCTTCTATATAGTAGCCAAAAGAATCGTAGGCAGCACCCAGCACTGTTTCTATTTCAAAGATAAAATCGCTGGTGAGGATATCCAGAAAATTCTTAAGTACCGCGTTGGAACTAAGTAAAAGCGTTGCCGGTACATTGTACTTGGGCATTTTGAGTGCTGGCCATTCGATGCACGAAGGTTCGTTTAGAAATGGCAGTTCGTTATCACCGAAAATCAGCTGGTCAATATGTTCTTGGGCCACCAATAAAGGCCTGTGGGTGATTTCGATAGTACAGCCTTTATCGTCACAAGAATCGGGGTCACAGTTTTGGTTGTCGACTTTTAATAATTCAACAAAAATGACGACCACTTTATCCTCCAAAAATGACGATGACAAGGGTTTTTGAACATCGGCAGCAAAATCATTGTGCATTCGATACAAGGGAAACTTTTGGGTCTTGGTAACATCGTCTACGAATAGGTCGTATATAATTTCTTCTTCCGCCGAAAAGGTGTCGTCGTACAGGGAATACGTGGTTTCGGGAAAAGGAATCAGATACCCTTTCGAGGTTACACCAACACCATGGGAAATGGTCAGCTGGGTTTGTGTATCATTGACGGTTACTTGCATACCGCACATGACACCAATGCCTATTAAGGTGGTTCTTGTAAGGCGCTGTTGCTCCTCTAAATACCCGAACATTTGATTGAGGCTCTTTTCGGTCAGCACCTGATCCGCCACAAATTTGGGATACCGATAGTGTTCAATAGATTGTGCCATAATAGTATATTTTAAATGATGGTGCTATTCAAGCGAACCCTGTTTTCATCATCCCCGTCTTCACAGTCATGCAAGGTGGCTTGGGGGTACACACTTTTTAAATTTTCAAAAATCGTTAGTAATGATATGAGCTTGTTTTTTAAATCGGTTTCATTGGGCGTTTCCTTGGCCAATTCTGTTAGCCATGCACAATAAGAAGTTTCAAAGGCTATGAGTTGCTCTTCCGAGACCCAACATATTTTTAATGCGAGATGTGCCGGAGTTTCTAACCGAATGGTCTTTTCAGCAAATTTTCGAAAGGCGATTCCCCCATTGGCAACTCCTTGCTCACCGTTAAGTACTATGGTGATCCTAAAGGAATAGGGGTCTTCTTCCCCGCACAAATTGCAGTCTTTTGGAATACAAACCGGTAAAAATGGATCATCTATGTTTCTTGGCCTGAGTAAAATATGTTCCACCACAAAGACCTTTTCACTAAGGTGAATCTTATCTATGAAATTTTCTATTTCTACAACGGCACTATCAGCTTCTGACTGTAAAGCAAATGCTGTGGGGGAAGTAGCAATCAGTTCACCGTCATTATTTTCCAGCTGTACTATGAACTGGGGTCCTACCGCCACTGAATTGAGGTGCGTTTTTAAGGCAAGCTGTTGCAACGAAAGGGCAACCCCTTGCTTAAGAAGATTTCGAAGGTCGTATTCTTTGTCAATATTTGACAAGGGAGTACCACTCAACAACAATTCGTCTAAATCATTGGTTAAATGCCAGCTGCCGTCCCATTTGCCATCGGTATTTTTTTGAAGATCGTAGTGTACGAAGGAGTTTGCACCGTTTAGGCCCAACAATACTTTGATTCTTTCTGCCAATCCCGGGCTATTGTCCGGGTGACATACAGTACCTTCATCTTTGTAATTGAAAGCCTTTGCCCTATTGGCAGAGATGACGGGAAATTTTTCTAAAAAATTGATCTTGTCAAAAATAAGTTCTTCGGCTGTTTTGTCCTCGGCACCATAGGCTTGGTATAGCATCAGGGCATAATCGCTGAACGATTCTGAAAAACGCGCCAACAAATGATCTAAAAAGCCATTTCTACGATCCCTGAATTGATTGGGGTTTTCTAAGTAACTATGAAAGGTGCTGTCGTCGATATTCACATAAAATTCGCCGGCCCCCTTGAGTTCTGTTTCATTGAACAATCCTGCAAAATAGCTTTTCGATATGGTGGGGTCGATAGATAGGATATCCTTGAATTGTTCTAACTGCCTTAAGAAGACCGACAACAAGTGCTCAAAAATCAATAAGTACGACTTGAGCTGCTTTGCCTGCGCCTTTTGTTCCTCTGTAGCAGGTTCCTTTAGACCATGTACCCCTACGCCATAGGTTTCAGGTAAATGATGGTGCATGGGATTGTATTCGCCATGGGCTATATAAGTACCTTCTGGCACGGCAAGGTCATTTTCCGTTTGAACTACCTTGTTTTGTTGGCGAACGCCCCGCCATAGTTGCAGCGTATCGTGTAATTCGTCTTGATAGGGGAGAAAGGGCAACTCGTCTTTAAAGACCAAAACTTTGGAGGCATGGATGTATAATCGGGGTTGATGACCCAACGGTATTTTCAATTCCCATGGTTGGGATTCCACCAATTTTCCCGAGGCATCGTAGCGGGTTATTGCTATGTTTTTGACTGCTTCGATACCGTCTATATCCATTAAAATATTGATGATATCTGAAGTGTATATTGTTGTCTTTAAATCTGAATTGGCCAGTTCCTCGTCCAAAATGAAACCGTGATCCAACTTGGGCCCGTGAAAAATATCCTCTGTATAGGTACCGTCAGAGAGGAGTTCAGAGAGGGTATAAAACGTAACAACGGGATTCAGGTACTCAATGATCTGATAATACGCCTCCCCAAGAACGGCTTCGATATCTGCATCTGCGGCCATTTCAATATCGGCACAGAGGCCAACATCTACGATGGGCACGGTGGTGATCGTGCAATAATCTTCGGCCAAATTCCTATAGGTATGTAACACCTTTTTTGCGTTTTCTACCGCTTCACTTGCCTTTTTAAGCTGATGTAAATACTGGCTAAAAGGCCCCGTGAATGAATTGTCTTCAAAAACGTTTCTAATATCACTTTTCTGAATTGCTTCACGACCGTCATCGGTTTTAAACCAAATTTTCACCGGTAGTTCGGTCAGAACAATATCTTCTTCTACCGTGGCATCCGCAGTACGTACTTTGTAGGTGATATCTGCACGTAAGGGGTTGCGAAGTGCTTTTGTAAAAACGGCATCGGCAACATCTAAATGGTAGCTGGTCAGCTCAATGGTCAGCGATGCGATATCGTTGTTCTGTACCAAGCCCATGAGCGCATCGTTCAGCTGAGCCATGTGCCAAGGACTAAACCTGACTTCGGCTACGGCTCGGTGTTGGTTTCCCATAAACGAAAAGGGATGAAAAACCTTCCCCCCGTTGAGGTCGCCATATTGTGAATCTACCTCTAGTTCTAAGAGGGCGTCCCAAAAACCTTTGATGTGAATCGGGTGCTCTGTTTCTTCATAGGTCAACCCGCTTTCCTTGCAGTCGCCATAAAAGTCGGGATGACAGGGGCAGGGAGTGCATTGCATCCAAGCATTCGCGATACCTACTTGGTCAACCAAGACTTTGCGCCAGTCGTTATCTGTGAACGGGTTTACGGTAAGTATTTCGCGGGCTGTGTAAAAACATTGATCATCCCATTTTACTTCCTGATCGGTTCGGTATGCTAAAATATCCTCTATTGAGAACCCAAGTTTATATCCCACTTCTGTCTGTGAAAAACAGAGTAGCTCAAGCAGTGTTATGCCCGGATCGTGAATGTTATAATCCGTCCAATAGGTACTACCCAGTTTTTGGATCAGTTCAATCCCTTTTTTACGAAGGGCCATATAATCTTGACTCTCCTTTATATCCGGATTTTTCGCTATGGTAATATGCTCATTCATGGGTACAGTCTATTTCTAGAATGGGTTCTTGTTCTTTTAGCATCACCGTTAAATCATGTCGTACGGCAGGTATGGAAACCAAGATCGATCTCCCGGTAGAGGCTATGGCCTCATCTACCTTGGCCGTTTCACCATTTGATTTTATATGGATGAGTTCAAAATCGGTCAGGAAATCCACATAGGGCAATTCTTCTATAAAATCTATAAGGACCGATTGATGAATTCGACCACCAAAATTTAGATTGTGGTCCGAGGTAAAGGCCCACGGACTGAGAAAGTTCATAATATCATGCTGTATGACCTCTTTGTAATAATTAATATCCGGGTATTCATCTCGAAGGGTGATGGTACATTTTACTTTTACCTCTTCAAAATCGGGTTGGGCGGTATGAATGGTTACTTGACAGGAGCTTCGCTCATTTAAAAAGGTCTCAATGTCTTTTAAAGTGCTTTTTTTGGTATAGGGCCTTAGGGGGTCTATGTCGTTTCTATTCGCGAGGTTCGGGATGGTAATGAGTGAGACATGCCCAGGAGCTATTTCGTTGTATACCAAATTGCCCTGGCTTAATGAGCCCCCTATTTTTGTATGATTGAGGCATTTGGCCTTATAGATCTCAGGAAATGCCTGTAGTACAAGACGTTCATAGTCCCAGATATTGATAGCCCTGTTTTTATGGCGCAAGCGTTCAGATGCACGTATATAAAACACTTCGCTGGCCTCTTTTGGCCGACCGTCAAAACCAGTAAAAAGTTGTGCTACCTTTTTTACCTTGGCGTCGGGGACCAACAATTTTTTTATCGCACCTGCCGAGGTCGTCATATCCTTAAATTCCGTCGCTTTCGGGATTACGCGGGTCACCCGAATCGAGTTCGGGAAGATCCCGATGATTTTGGCTACTGCGTTTGCTGCTTCTGTAACGGAACAACGTATCCAGATGAGGTTGTTTTCAACGGCCGTGTGTTCTAAACTAGCATCCTTGGGAATGATGAAGTTGATGAGTCCCGACTCGATCAGACCATTGGTCGTATCCCCAATCGTATCTGCCGGAAATTCGGCCCAGACATTGTTCTTTTTTAAATAGTACCATTGTAAATGCTGTTCCGGCTTTTCCAATAAGGGGTCTTCACTTCCTTCTTGCAATTGAAAAAGAACCGACTGCGTATCACCGGGATGTATGTTCTCCAAGCCAATGAAAAGGGCCCCTTGTGCCTTGAAACTGCCAGCTGTTTTATAAATTAGGGGATTTACCAACTTTGGTGCGGTGTTCTGTAGTACTCGGTGTTGCTCGCTATCTCCAAAGGGTCCTATATGAAAAAATTCAAGCGGCCTATCATTGAAAACCTGTGTATCCGACGTATTGGTGTTGAGGCTACAATTGGCTTCGTAACTTACTGAAAAAGAGGCCAAAGTTGGCTTGTAAGGGTAGGTGGGAGCATTGGTAAGCCCTTCGACTTTTGAAAAGTTCAAAAGAGCATTGTAGTAGTCCCTATGTCCAAAGTCGTTCAGGAGACTTACTTTTATAAAACCCTTGCTGCTGTTTGCCCCATAGGTTTGCCACAATTCATCTTTGGATTTAAAGATTTCTTTTTCCGTAGCCTGCGACAAATCCAAGTTCATGGCAACTTTTTCAGTAATACTGCCGCTAGACGAATTTCTAAACACGTCTTTGTTCCCTTCTAAAACTTCCCACTTGTTCTTACTAAGTTTTAGGACACTTACTTTGGGTTCATTGTCAGGTATATTGACACTATTTAGTGATTTATACGTTACACTACCGTAGTTGTCAAAGTCAATAGCACCCAAATTAATGCCTCCTATACCGTTAAGCGGATAGTCTTTCCATTCAAAATTTAATTGTATCCGTGCCCCATTCTTATAGAAAATCTCGTCGCTACCAATGATAAAGGAATTACCGATAGTGGGTTCGGGACCCCAAGGATGAAATGGCTTGGAAGGATTTAATGGGCTGGTATCATTATGCAACTCCAAATCTTTAATTCCATTCGAATTATGAGCGCCTTCGATCGTACCCACGGCAACTTTAAGTTCAACGTCGTAAATAATGGCTTCGCTAAGAACATCATATTTAAAGGAGGCGGTATTTTTATGTTCCAACACAATCTTTAACACTGGCTCCTTGGCCGTTAAGCTGCCTAAATGAATCGCAGGGTCATAGCTGACAACAGGGTCCTTATCGGCAGGTATGGTAAGCGTAAACTGCATTTTATTCAAGGCGCCATTTGGATGCTCGGTATTGGTAATCTGTAAGGGTAACCATTCCTTTTCAGTGGTGATATAGGCTTTGTACTCTGTGTCTCCAAGACTAAGTGATTTACTTAGCGTAAGGGTCAACGTAATGGTTCTAAGTCCTTCTTTTAGCCGTAAGTAATGCGATGCGATGGCAAACCCTACTTCGGCTGCCGGCATATCAATACTAGCTAGTTCACCATTGGTATAGGACTTGATATGGAAAGGGTGCCATGAAATTGCATCCTCCGCGAGTTCGGCCCCCAAACCATCTGAACTATTCATGATCGGTGCCGCAAACAACTTTCTGTTATTCACCGCAGTGGCCGTATCATCGTTCGCATCGCCGTAGTACAAGCCCAAAAGATGTTTTATTTTTGCCTTGTTCAGTACGGTTTCTCGAATACTCTTAAAGTGGATGATTTCGCCGTTATCATCCTTGGGGCCCATAAATGGAGTAGCATCTTTCAGCGCATATGTATCCGTAACCTTGTTCAATTCTATGGTTAAGAATGCACTGTCTGGCTCCTGCGCCAATGGTTTTAAGCCCAAAACGTCTTTGTAGTAAAAGTCCAAGTGACGGGCCGTGAGCTCATTCAAATGTTCTTTTGTCCCCTTTAGTAGTTGCAGCCAGCTTAGGTATAGCGCATAATTGGGCTCGTGATTCGGCCAATCGGTCAAATAATGGGCTAAATATTTTTTAGATAACTGTGTAATGAAGGTTGATGACGCTACAATCTGATCTAGAATGCTCGTAAAAAAGTTGTGCTGTGCAATGTATTTTATTCGATCTTCGACGCTTATTAAGCCCCCAAAAATACCGGTATCTTCTGTAATATTGGAATAGTAGGTGTTGAAGTCTGGGTCGTTGGGATGCCAAACTTCCGATAAACCAGGCAGATCGTTTTGAATCGATTCTTGGTGCGGGGTAACGGGTTGAAGAAATATTTGAAGGTCCGAAGCTTGGCTGTCTACAAGCAATGTCGGGAGGGGAGCCGTTAAAAGAGCGGTTTTGTAATAGCTAAAAGCGCGCTGGGTGAGCGGATACAATTTGGCCTTAACATGATTGATAAGAAGCGTATACAGCTCGGCATTCGCCCGGGTATGGTTTGCGAGATTGTCTACTAATGCGAAGTAAGAAAAGATGATATCGTAGAGGTTGCCATATTTTTCTTCTAGGAGGGTATCTTCGGTTTCAATATAAAGTAACAACTCGCGAATGGCTTGTGCGATCATTGCTGGTTGGTAACTGGCGACCATTGCCAGTTTGGCACTTAAGTTCGACGTGAAAAACGGTTTCATGGTGCCCGCCGGTCTATTCTGCAAGGTGGTAAAGGCAATATGATCGGCTAATTTACCCGCCCAAACCATCCAGTCCTCCGTAGATTTATCTATGATTTCTACCGAAGCCGGACTCAATTTGTCCAACGCGCGTTGCCCTTGGCTGGTACCATTTCGTACTAAAGGGTTTCTATTTTCGGCACAATCGCTCATATTTATACAGCTAAAGGATGATTGGTGGTCAGGATATTAATTTCGGTGGCTTCTGAACTATAGAAAGGGAATACAAAGTTGAACCTACTGTTGGTGGCACTCACGATATATTCCAATGAAATGAGCAGGATGCCCTCATTTTGTCTACTGTCGTCCAGGGTGATTTTTTTTGCCTCTATACGTGGTTCAAAGTATAGGATGGCCGTACGAACCCGTTCTTTAATGATGGTTTTCGTTCCTGTGTCCAACGACTCAAAGAGTAAAGGCTCCATATGGCAACCGTATTTGGGTTGCATTACACGTTCCCCGGGTCGTGTGGTCAATAGGATTTCTAGACTTTTTTGAATGTCATCGTATAAACTTGTGGTTTCTACGGTTCCTTTCTCTCGGTTGAAAGTAGGAGGGAAGCTCCACCCGATGCCAATAAAATCTCTTGCTGTGTTCATTTCTACTTTTTTATCCTATTAAAACAGTTGGTGCTCCCCCTAAAATAGTTCCACCATGTGCGGTTGAATCTCCCATGCGAGCGGCTGGTTTACCTTCTATTAGCACGGTAGAGGAACCGGCGATGATGGTGTCCGGAGGTCCTACACAAGAACACATATCTCCCACTCTGGCCGCAGGCATTCCTGCAATTAGGACACTGCTACCCATTGTAATGGGACCACCCACATGCGGTACGGTCCCGGTTACCATGGGGCAAACATGCATATCTCCTATTCTAGCTGCTGGTGCACTCATTTTTTTAATTTAGTTGTAAAACACTTCCTTTGACCTTTGTGGCCCCACCCGAGGACAATTCCGCTCCGGCGCTGCCTTCGAATTTTGCCATGGCACCACCGCTGATTTCTGCGTTGGCGCCCGACTCCATTTTAAGGTCCACGGAAGCCTTTAATTTTATATCTTTTATACTCTCTATTTCAATTCCGTCACTGTTCATTACAAATTTGTTGCCGTTGCTATCTTCCAAAGTGATACTGGTATCGTCATCGTCAAGTATGCATTTGTGCCCTCCAGGCGTTTCCAACAAAATCGATTTTTTGTCATCGTCGAATACTAGTTTTAAGGCTTCCCTTGATTGGTACCCTTTTTCGTGATTGTCATTACTGGCTTCGAAGGGTGCGGTGTTTTTGCTACTGTGTACCTTTCCTAAAATGACCCCGAAGCGAGGATCGGCATTTAGAAACCCCACAATTACTTCGTCCTCGACTTCCGGCCGTGAAACCCATCCCCTGTTTTCACCGGCATCTAAACTGCATAGGCGCATCCAAGCGCCCTCGTCACTGTCGTTTACCATTGGCATTCGTACCTGAATACGTTCTTCCCCATCAGGATCTTCCAGATTGGTAACCACCCCGATTTGCAAGCCCTGCACCCCAGGAACAAGGGCTGCCGCCAAAGGTTGTTCTACAGTGAATTTCTCGGCAAAACGTTCGGTAGATGTTCCAAACTGTATGTAGGTTTCCCAATTGCCTTTTTCGATATGATGGCGAACACCGGTTACCATTACTTTTCCTTCGAAACGTTCCCCTACATTTTGGAGTTCGATCAATTGTCCTGGAGCCGGGGTATGAATCCCGTCTATTTTCAGTTTTCCTCTTATTTTGGCAAGGCGTTGTCTCTTAAAAAAACCATTGGCCCAGGTTTGCAATTCATTTTCTTGCAGGGAGGTATGCCGCATTTCCAACTCGTTGTTCGCGGTGGCCAAGGCAAGATCGGTTGCCTCTATATTACCGGCGGCCGGTACCCCGGGATCTTGGGCCTCACTATGAATGGTTTCTTGGGTGGCGGGGTTCCAGCTTATTGATTTTAGTATTTCGTATTGATCTCTGGAGTCTATCTCGGCGTCGAGTTCTTTTATGGTTGCGCCATAGGCAAGTGTCAATACGGGATCTTGGGAGAAATCGGGTTTTTTAAAGCCAATTTTTGTTCCCTCAAACGTTGTTATCCAAAAGCCATTTTCCTCTGCCCGGCAGGCGATGAAATCCCAATCGGAACTATTGAATTGCACCAATTCCATATGTGTAATTTCTGCTGCCTCACTTTCCAAACGCAGACCATGCTCCCTGCAAAGCTGATCTACGATTTCATCGTCTTTCATTTCATGGAAGTAGTTGTTCTTTGGTTTCGTGGTCAATTTGATTGCCTCATGTCTACATTCGATGACCAGGACCGAAACATTCTTTCGCACTTTAATACCATGTTTTACGGTAATTCCCTGAAATATTGTTTCTTCATCGCTCTGGTACCCCGCTTTAATAGTAATTTTTTTTCCTGGGATGAGCGCGTCGGCATTGCTAGTGGTAAACCCTTGCTCGGCAGCGGAACCATCTTGCAATAAAAGGGTTGCTTTGGTAATGTGATTGATCTCTTTTTGCACCACAATACTCATAACCTTATACTGATCGGACATTTTGGTGCCGTCTAACAAAACGGTGAACGTTGAGACAGATTTAGGTGCCGTACTGGGTATGGTGTGAATTTCGCTCATGCTACCGGGGTGTTTTTTTCTATTGGTGGAAAAAATAGCTCGGTTCCCGGCTCTAAGGTTCTGAAATTTGACAGTTTGTTCACCTTTGCCACCTGCATATAATAACTGGAGTTGCCATAAATTTGATAGCACAGCATGGGCAAGGTATCACCGGAGTGGATCATTCGGTAATGGGTCATGTCGGGTGACTCCCTTCGCTCTTCGGCGGTTCGTAAATTGTCCTCGACACTGCCGGTAAAAGTAACCTTACAAAGGGCGCGAATGGGTTTTCCGTCGGGATTGAAGAGCTTTATATTGATGTTGAGCCCCGTGCATCGCCCTTTAAAAAGCAGGCTGCCCCAAAGTACTTGAAAGTGTTTTGGTTCATGAATTTCACCTTCGTATTTCAACAAGAGGTCTCGGATCTCGGTGATATCCTCTTCAATAGATTCCCGCGGGTTGTCATCGATGATACCAGAGCTGTCCAAGAGCCATTCGCAAGCGAATTCTCCCGGTTTTATAACGGAAAAACGTTGCTGGGAACTACTGGTCCCTTGCCCTTGCCCATCTTGGTATTCTACCTTGTAATCCAAGGTGTAGCTCTCAGGATTCAGCATTGCCGTGTAGGTCACCTGGTCCGCTGGTGAATCTGAATAATCCGCATTTTTGAATGCGATGATCCGAAGCTTTTCAATTTTACCCAATGCCATTAGCGTTCGTATTTTTCATTCATTATTTTCAATACCTGCTCAAGGACGTCTTTGGCCACTTTTTCGGTATCCCCCTTTTTTCCATTGGGTTGTTCAGATACCGGAGCGCTGCTGCCTTCCCCACCCTCCGATTTGGGTTGGTTCACGCTTACATTCACTCTTAAGTTGTTGATTTTTAACCCCATCTTATCCTTTTTTTACTGTAAAATAGTTGTAGGCAATTTCAAGCGTTTCCACCATGATCGAGTTTTCGGTAGCGTTCAGATCACTCACGCTCCATTTCCGAGGCCATGCTTTAAATACTTGCCAGGTAAGCAGCGGTTCGTGCTCGTTGTTCAATAGACTGATGTTCATATTCGCAGGCTTGAATTCACGATCGTACAAGGCGCTTTTGATCCATTTTATGACATCTGAATCTAGAAGCAGGCCTCTTTTTAGGCTTAGGTCCGAAAATTTGCTGCGGCCTGGAATTTTATGCTCAAAGAGGTTTTGCCCTCCTTCTTTGATATTCTCGACTTCGAGTTCCATGTTTAGTCCGCCCACGCTTTGAAAACGAACATCGTTGTCGTTGCCGACATTGATGAACTCCACTCGAAAATGAAAGCCTACGGGGGGGTAGTACCCTCCGGCAGTATGTAAATCGTCGTTCGCCACAATTGGTAGTTAAGGGGTGTCTTTATTCAATTATTTTTAAGCCTTCATGAGCGAGTTCCAAGGTTTCCACCGCTACTTCGTTTCCGTCCGATTTGAAATCGCTGGCTTGCACTTTAATAGGGAAGGCCTTTTTAATACCCCATGTCATTACCGGTTCATGTTCCTCGTTCAAAAGGCTAATGGTGATATCTCTTCGTTCCACTTTGGTAAGACTTATGGTTTTCATCCAAGAATAGAACTCGATGTCACCAGTGAACGTGCCACGTTTTAGCGTGATGTTGCTAAACTTTTGCATTCCCGGCATCTTGATTTTATGATACTCCGGGCTACTGCCTTCCCGATACTCTATTGGTTCTACTTGAAAATCGAGACCTGTTACTTCGGTGAATCCTATTTTACTGCCGCCCCATTCTACCCGAAAATGAAATTTAGTTAATGGATATGTTTCCATGATATGTTGTTTAATTATGAATTAATAATGACTCTTAAAACCCTTAGGGTTACGATTCAGCTAGTTTATGCGAGAATTGAAGAATAATGAATTCGGCTGGTCGAACAACGGCCATTCCTATTTCTACAATCATTCTTCCTTCTAGAATGTCGAGCGCAGACATGGTTTTGCCCAGGCCGACCGCAACGTAAAAAGCGTGCTCGGGCTTGGCCCCTTGTAAGGCTCCTTGCCGCCATTGCACGGTCAGGAAATTCTCGATCATGGTTTGTACCTTAATCCAGGTATTTGCATCGTTGGGTTCGAATACGAAGGGTTCAGTGGCCTTTTTACAACTTTCTTCGACCATATTGAAGAAACGTCTAACGCTAATGTACCGCCATTCGTTGTCGTTACCGGCCAGCGTTCTAGCGCCCCAGACCAATGGCCCCTTTCCTATAAACGTTCGGATCGCGTTGATCGATTTTCCTGCAACGGCATCCACATTGATATTCGCTTGCTCGTCATGACTAATAACAACGGAAGGCTCGCTGACGGAGTTTAAGCTGACATTGGCGGGCGCTTTCCAAACGCCTCTGGTACTGTCGACGTTTGCATAAACCCCGGCGATAGCACCGCTGGGAGGAAGCGTGTTGATGCTTTTGGTAATGTGTTTTACCATATTGCTTATAATGGGGTGTTTTTCGTACAGGGCGTCTTGTGCGGCCTGTTTATACCCTTTGGCTACGCCACTTACCTCGTTCGAGTACGAAACAAGCTTTTCAAATTCAACCAACATGGCATTTCCCACAAGTCTCGCCCTCTCGGCGATCGTACCGGGATACGTACCAGCGGCTATGGCATCAATGTCCGCAATCGTATCATCGGTTCCGCTCGTATCGGCATCGCCCAACCAGGCTGGATTCGGAGCAGGCGTATATTCACCTTCCACCTCCGTCTCTGTAGTCAGGTCCGTATCTAGCCCCGTCAAATTTCTGACCTCGTCGTTTTTATCAATGGCAATAATACCGCGTGTACCGCCATTCCACATGCTAACGGATTTGGCATACGAATCTAAATCTTTGAGAATTTGACTGGTGCCTGCATCTAAACCTGCCGCCAAGCTTTGAAAACCTGTGATGGTATTTCTGCAAAAATCAAACATCGCTGCAGTAGCCGTTCTTGCCTCTGCCGGGCTAGTGGCGGCATCTACTCCCTTCTTGAATTCAAGAAACTTGTCTCGAACACTCGGGGCTGCGGTGCCGCCTCCTAGGGTTCCATCTCCTTGGGCTTCTTTTAAGCTTTTGACAAAGTTGTTCACCAAGGTGTATTCACTGTTCGCGGCATCAAAATTGGTCAATAGTTCCAGATGATTGCTATCGGAAGATAAAGCACTAAGTGCAATGCTGTTTGCAGGATTTGCCAGGTCTTGCACATTGCTGTAAAATGAATTCAAATCTATTTCCCTGGGATAGGTGGTTACTATATAGGGCGTATAGGCCGCTCCGTATTTTAAGTTGTTGATACCGATATTGTTCCTGTAGTTCTGGATGGCTTCGTCAAGATCTCTACTAGTAAGGTTTTCCTTTAAATCGAATAGCCCTACCCGATCTTGTAGTTTGGCACATTGGGCCAAAGCCATTTGTTGGAGACTGTAAAACCCGGAATCATCGTTTCCATTTGTCACGACATTAATGGCATCGGGAGATAAGATAATGGTGGGCTCATCGTATTTCTCCAGGGCTTTGATACCTGCTCTCAAACCAGTTGGCGGAGCGCCGTTTTCATCTCCATGCACGGGTGCGGTACCATAAAAGCCCACAGACACGATGTAGCAATCTCCACCGCCATTGTCAAAAAACAACCGCAGACTATCGTACATGAGATACCGCTGGGTATTGGCAATGGCAATGCTATCTACAGCAAAATTATTGTTGGGGTCTGCATTTACAGTAATGGCCCCAATTGGATTGTCACCACCATATAGTTCTCTGTATTCTAACAAAGAGGAAATCCTAGTGGGTCTTAAGTGAAGGGATTCCCCCCTTTTTTCTGCTTTTTCGGTATACCCGACAAAGGCGGGAATTGCCGTTTCTACTTGGGCTACGGAAGGGGGTAGTTTGGGGATTTCCTCTACATAGACACCCGGTGTTTTGAAAACTGTGGCCATAATATCTGATTTTAATTGTTTTTATAAATTCAAAAATGTTTCACTGATTATATATCTGTTCTCATCGTTTAGAATGGATAATTTACGGTGCCCGGGAATCTTTGTTTTTTGCAAAGCCGGAGATCCTGTAAAGGCTACGGAGACACTTTCGATCGCTTTTTCGTTCATTCGAACGGGGAGACTGCTTTGAAACTCCGTTCCACTAACTGGTAACTTGGTAAAGTTGATTATGCCATCGTCATCTGTGATCGCGGTCACGGCTGCACTTTTACACACGTATTTTAATACATATTGTGCCGGAGCGAATCGAATTTTGAAATTGCGCACATCAATCTCCGTATTGGCGGGAGCTACCATGTAAAAGGAACCGTCCTCTTTAAGAATCCGATACTTGGCTTCCGTTGCCAAAGAATCATTGTGAATATTGATAAGCCCTAAATAGGGTTGATAATCGTTTTCTAGCCGGAAGTATACATAGACTTCCTGCGCATTGAGTGTAACACGGTAAATACCTTCGGGGAACCAATTGTTTTCAAGAGATCTAAATTGTAGTAAAACACTCCTTATGGCAGCGCTTGTCGGATTTTCATCAGGGCCGATAACTGTTTCCTTGATCTCGTCGTCAAAGAGTTGGGTGCCTGTATTGTATTGGAAGTATTTAATGGTTACGCTGGGCGCGGGTGGGAGCAACTCCATGGTTTTTTCCGGTCCTGTAAATAAGAGGCTCGTTCCTTCTGCAACGTAGCTAACCTTTTCGAGTGCCCTAAATTGTGCGTTGTTGTTCAAATTGCCGGTACCTGCGGTGACCTTGGCAAGACATTCGTATGCCGTGTCGGAACCGCTGCGTACCAAATCATTGTACTTGTATTCGCTTGCCGCGTTAAAGGTTGGAAGCTTTTCATGCAGGTACAATACATCCTCCAGCTCCTTGTCATTGCCATCTACTATCGAATTGGTATTGCTAAAGAATAGCTTCTTATTGTAAGGGTCTGTAGAGCTGTAATTGGTAATTTGTGTAAAGTTGTACCCGATTACTTCCAGAAAGAATTGTAATTTAAAATTATTGGCCAGTGCGAGTTGAGGGAGGGTGTCGTCTATATGTTTTACCAGTACATAGAGTTTGTTCTGAAAAAACTTCGCAATTAAGCCGGCGCCGCTCATAAGCTTTTTGGTCGCTTCAGTGGGAACAATACGTAATAGACCAGGTTTGGAAACCGTGTAATAATCGTGGTCTATTTCTATTGTGAACAACGGACTGTATTTCATGTTTTTGACAGCTTTTTTTTTAAGGTGTTGTTAGGGGGGCGATCAGGGCACTTTTTTTCATTTCAATTTCTGTAATAAGGCCTCCCTCGGTTTGATTTGCCTCGTCTGAAATGACTACCATTCGAACTTTATATAGCACGGAGGGCAAATATTTTCCACCAAGCGTACTCCACAGATGATTGACCTGCTCGAAGTTCATGGTATACAACTCCATATGGAGCTTCTCTATGTTGGTATCGAGAGAAGGGAATTTTGATTTTGTAAAGAAATTGGTGCTTTGAAAACACTGTATCACATTTGAAATTCTACTCAAAGCCGTATCATATCCGCTTAGGTTGATGGAAAACAGTACATATAGGTTCAATAAAATTTTTGGATTTGACTTTACGACCGTGTCGACATTTCTGTAGATTCCATCGGGGTTTTTGGATATGCGATCTTCCTCGATGTTTACTAGGGTAATAATGATTCCCGAGCTTTCTTCCCCTTCGCTGACGTCGGTACCATCTGCTATTTTGGCAATGTTACCAAGCACCGCGTACTTTTGGGTAGCAGCGCCAAGTAGTCCTTGAAAATATAGATTGGTTTGCTCTTCGATAAAAGCCAATGCCCTACTGATCATTCCTTTAGAATTAGTTTACAGATTGGTAGGGGGAACCGAGTTATTGAGGGGAACTAAGTGATGGCGGGGAACAGTGGAAAATTTTACTTCTTGCAAGGTGTAAAGAAATCAAACGGAAAGCAATCCCTATTTTTAGGGATTTTGAGGTTCGGTTTAATGATTTCGTAGCAGTTCATACATACTATATACCGATAAAGGCGACTGCTTTTTTTATGAGATGTGCGGTATTCTTCACCTTGAATTTTTCAATTAAGTTTTTTCGATGCGAGATGGCCGTATGGTTGCTGATAAAAAGGATGTCGGCAATCTCTTTAGAGGAAAAACCATTCGCTATGAGGCCTAACACTTCTTGTTCTCTCCTTGAGATTTGTAGTTTTTTTTGTTTCTCGGCGAACGGAACTCGCTTTTCAATCATATGAAAACAACGTTCAATTTGTTCAAGATCAGAAATATCTGAAAAGTAACTAACCGCCAAGGTCTTGTTTTCCAATTCATACAAACGAATTTCATGTTTTATGAAGATTCGTTTGCCCTGCGAACTTGGTATATGATACTTCAAAAGTAACTCCTCTTTTAGGTAGGGAGGCTCCAAAAAGCCAAGAAGTTGGGTTTTGATGGCAAGGACTTCCTCTGGTACCAGCAATGAAAACCAAACGGCCCAGTTTTCTCCCAGTAGATGATGACAGCACCTTTCCAGGATTTTTTCCAGCCGGTTGTTGTAATATATAAGACGTTGTTTTTCAACTTGGTAAATGCTGGTGATTAGGTTCTTTGCACATTGGCAGGTATGAAGTATTTCGAGCTCTTTTTTTGATAATCGAAGGCGCTCAACGGTGTTAATATTAGGGCTTTTAATCACGTTTGTAGATTCTTAGTAATGGGGTGAGCAATTAAAGGTAGCGAAGAAGAATTCTGAACAAGGCGTGAATGTATAGTTGGTAGGATTTCTTTTATAGTTGGTATTTACGTATTAAAAAGTAGTAACATTCTTAATGACTTGAAGGATAATCAAGAATTTTAAATTTTCCAATAAAATAAAGTACGAACCCAGATGCCAATGAAAGTTATTGGAAATCACCTGGCAATTAATTCTCCCCCACTGGCGGCAATGAATCCGGATAGGGCTCCTAGAATATTCAAGGTACAGTGAATAATGATTCCGAGATATACGTTCTTTTTTTTCCAAACAATATAACTAATCACAATACCGACTCCCATTATGGCAAAGTAATTGTGGGGTTGCCAAAAATGATATAGACCAAATAACACTCCGTTTAGTATAGGTGCCCACTTTTTTAAACAGGCCATTCTTGGTAAGAGGTATCCACGAAAGAATAGTTCCTCTGCTACCGGCCCCACGATTCCATCGATAAAGATTGCTACAAGAAATACTTTGGCAATCAATTCCATATCAGTAGTGCCAAACCCTGGGTCAAAGTACCAAGCTGGTAGCCAAGAAAAGAGAACGTCCTTTAAATATAAACCCAACGGATACAGCGGACCATAAATCAATAGGCAACCAAGTATTCCTAACAGCGACCATTTCAGATAGTTTTTAAAACTAAGTTTGTCGCGATACGCGATTACTCGGTGAAACGAAAAGGTGCCATTTAGCTTTTTACCTTTCCATGCCATATGGAGAAAGGCAATAGGAGCCAGTACCAAAAGTTCAATAAAGAGTAAGGCTGATAAGCCTGGAAAACCTAGTTCAACCAAGTATTCACTGATAAAAAGATAGACCAGTGTAATGAGAATACCCGGATAAATGTGATACCAGAGTATTTTTTTTAAAGGAAGTTGATCTTTAGAAATGTCAAATGAAGAATGCATAGTACGTGATTTTAAATGTTTTGACAAATCTCGTACAGTGGACAGTATTAGGCGACCGAATACATGAAGTCGAACGCTTTTTAGGTGTTTGACGTTATGAATCCTAAACAGTTACTTAGGCATGCTTTTTAAATACGCAGAGGGGGTCATGCCAGTATTTTTCTTAAACTGGGTGTTGAAAGAAGATTTTGAATTAAAGCCTACCGCATATAGTACTTCCAGAACGGTTAACTTCTTATCGGTATTCTCTCGGAAGATTTTTTTGGCGGCATTGATTCGGTAACCGTTTACCAACTCAAAAAAACTTTTGTCCATACAGTCATTGATCACCTGCGATACTCTTCTGCTAGGGTGCCCGACTGCTTCCGATAAATCCTTCAATGTTAGTTCTGGTATTAAATAAAGTTGTTCGGTTTCCAAACTATTGGTAATTGCGGAAAGAATCTTTTTAGCTTCCCTTGCTTCAAGCAAATTTTCGTTTGTTTTTCTCTTGTTTGCAGGGGTAGTCAAAAACGGACGATCGAGCGCTTTGAAAATAAT